>NZ_CALKQY010000032.1:0-68792 GCF_937990675.1 Hoylesella shahii
TACTCGGTTTCGGTTTAACTTTTGGGGAAATACTCACTGCAATGGCTCCTTTACCCTTTCCTTTTACTGCACCTTCGATATTAGCCCCAATGGTAGAGGCATTCGAATCGAATTTGGGAAGCGGAACATCGCTATCCAATCTCAAATTGCTGAGCGTTCCTGTCTGTGCCGTATATTGTGTACGGATATGGTCATCATTTTCATCAATCCAGTCCGGATATCCGTCGCCGTTGATGTCCATAGCGGCAACTTTCGTATAAGATGTCTGCCAGCTTTTGCTTCCGCTTACTCCAAAAGAGACGACACCGACACCCGCACCAGCACTGACAGCAAAGCCTTCTCCTGTCGCTTTTGTCTTCAATACAGGAGCTGAGAGTCCTTCACCTGCAACGTATTGGATGCTATCTATCTTTATTTCGCTCTCACCCATACGTGAAGAGCACTGGAAGGAGTTGCCGATATAGGCGCTGTCGGTTGCACTGACATAGACCTTACGGGCCACATCATAGGCCATTATGAAGAAACGTTGCTTGTTAGTTTCCATCAATCCATCAAGGTCTTTGGGGTCATGGCTATTTTTGAACTTATCTGCCATGTCTTTGTAATCATCCGTCTTTATTTGTAAAACATCGGGATCAATGGCTTCATTTGCATATTCCCCATTTCCATTGTAGCCAAACTGTCCCCAGCCCTTATAGAGATGGCCAAATTCCAAAGAGTTGTAACCCGAAAAAACAGAGGCGGCAAGTGTGTCCAACAGAACCTTTTCTTTATGGTCAAAATGTTTCACTCCTACAGAATCGATTGTATAAACCAAAGAGTCACGAAGAATCTGTACCACAGCCGTTTCTACTGACTGAAGCTCGTTGGGAATATTGAAAGTTGCCTGCAATTTACCTGTGGAAAGTTCTGTAAGTAAGGCTGCATCGGTAATCTTTGTTGTGTCTACCACGAGCGTAGCGCCCTTGCTGAGGGTATAATGGCGTTTATATAACAGTGTACCTTCTTCCTGGTTGATATGCATCCAAACAGATGCCGTATCCTTGTCTTCTCCCGCATCTTTTCTGATGACTTTCAATTTGGATACAAGAGTAATACCTGGGTCGTAGTTGGTACTTGTACCGAGATTTCCAGATAGCTGTTTAGATGCTTTGATAACAAGTGGCTTATTATACATCTGTTTGAACGGTGTGACACGAACAGTATCCGGATTGGAAGCATACTTGATTGTAGGTGTCCATTCCACTTTCTTCCAATTCAAAACACCAACCGTCTGTATCTCGAAACTCAGCTGTACCGAGTCTTTTTCCAATATGTCTAACGAACGTGTCAATACTCCCGTAGCAGAGGCATTGGCAGGGAGAGTTCTTTTTTCTACGACGCTTTCTCCATGAACATCCTTTCTCTTTATAATAAGCGTTACATCATCATTGGTCTTATCTTTTTTGTAGGGAGCATTGATCTCAACCCGCCCATCTTTCTGTAAAGGCAAACCTGTGGTCATTCCCTCCAAGAAGTCTTCCTTAGCATCATAATGAGCAAAATCTTGTCCCAAATAAGAAGAGGCATTGCCTATGATTTGGGTATAAGTTATCTGAGGTGCCCATCCCACGCTGTCTGCAACTCCCGAATAACGTGATTGAAGTCGGAAGAAAATCCTGTCACCTGCGTTGACTGACGCTGTAAGATTATCCTGTTTAATTCCTTCACCGAGGATGGAGTCTTTCTTTAAAACGTTCTTTTCTTTCTGGATGCTGTAAATGATACCATCGCCATAAGTAGTAGTTTTCTCAACCTTGCTAGAAATGGAAACCGTTCCCTTAAACGGAGCACACCATACACGCACCACATCATGCAAAGGATATTCTTTTTCAAGCGAATCCCTGATGGCTTTATAATCGGGAATAAAATTCTTATCAATCTCAGCATTCTTCCCAATGATGGGATTGCCTGTCCCAGTTGTTGAAGGTGTGAAAGTAGGGACTCCCTCCGCATCTATCTTGTTGAACCATACCGTACCATTTTTGGCAATATCTACCAGTCCGTCATTGTTGAAGTCGGAAAAATATACGGGGGTTTCCGTATTATCCCATGTCTTACTGTAACTTACACCCGGAGTGAATACGATGATATCCAATGCTGCATCAGCATTAACGGATTTGCTCCAGCTGGTACTTCGTGAAAACTCACCGATGTTCTTTATCGCAATACTTTTTCCAAAAACATTCTTACCTGTCGTTCCGAAGAGGTTTTTCCTATAACGCAATCCTCCGCCCGACTGGAACACCTTATCGGGGAGTCCGTCACCATCAATATCTATGAGTACGTTCTTTCCGACACTGTTATTTTTTGACTGGGTGTAAGAGGCACCGACATTCATTGTACCAATACTAACGCCAAAGCCCACCATTAAGCCACCGCCATAAGTCTTTCCTTTCGAATAGCCGCCACCCAGCATCGTCAATTCATCGCTGCATTTGTCTATCTTGTGTCCTATTTGTCGAATATAGACATCTCTATCGTCTTGTTCTGCCGTCCACTGATCTCCCTTACCGAACATGCCATTCTTGATATCATTGTAATAGTCGAAACTTTGTGTGGCGACAAGCTGATCTTTACTGTCTTTTTGGTCGATACTTTTAAGCAGCGTTTTTCCAAATTCTCCTTCCTTGAAGTTCAGGTCGTATGCTCTGAGCAGTTCATCTTTATAAAAGACAGATACTTTTCTGAGCAACAGCGAGTCGTATTGCAATACACCCATTCTTGCTCCGCTTGTGATGTCTTTACGTCCTGTTGCCGTATAAGTAAAATTAACACTATGAATTCCCTCTTCATCTTTGCTACCCGTATAGCGGTAGGTATCGGGATAGAGATTATTTCCCTTTTTGAGGTATTTGTAAGAAACAAAATTGCCGTGGGTGTCTTGTGTTTTGCAGAGTGCCCAGCGCAGGATGTTGCCTTGGCTGTCTTTGAGCACGGCACCTTCGTCCACCATACCGTCCACGCCTCCGAAATAAGACACGGTACCGTCTTTGGAGGTTACTTCCCACGTGTAGTTCTGCGGATTGTCGCCCTTGCGGATAATCTTGGCAAAGCCACCCTCGACAAGCGGATAGAAGCGTTTGTCTTTGGTTCTCGCAGGTGCATCGGCTGTGCGGTAGGTGCGGTCGTTGAGCTTACTACCCATGAGCAGGTAGCTTTCGCTTTCCTTATCGGCCTCGAAACGGGGCACACCCCAGCGTGTTTCGATATCGATGCTTTGCAGAGGAAGGCTCCAACCGTAACCCACATAAGAAGAACCGCCATCGCTGCTGTATTGCAAGCCGATGCTCGGCTGCATGCCCGCCCGTCCTTTGGGCAGTTCAAAGGGATAGCTTAATGCTGCCGTTCCGCTTTGATTGGCGGTGGGGGCGCTCACTGTTGTGATGCCAGCACTCGGGTCGGCTGCTTTGAGTTCGCTGATGCCCGTGGGTACGTAGTTCTGCGTCTCGGGATTTTCCGGAACTTTGATGATACCATTGATAACGTCGGTAAAGTGCGAGGTCTCTGCCACAACCAGCTCTCGGTCTTTATCCAAAACCTTATGCCGCAACATTACCCATTGGGCTTTTAATTCGTCGTAGTAGTAAGTGTGTATGTCTTCGGCGGTATAGCCCTGCGGGATAAGGGTACTATCGTATGGCACGGTGATGCTTGCCAACGAATGAACGAAGTGCTCGCCATGTGGCAGGAAACGGTAACCGGCGATGCTGTCTTTCGAGTTGGCGGCAACGGTAGGATTACTCCTATCTGCCGTTACGTTCACCATGCCTGCGGGCAGGTGGGGCAGCTCGCCCTTTCTAAGTGGCGTAATGCTCAAAATCTTTGCATGCTCCATACTGCCATGGGGCACTTTCAGCTCAGCGCGCCCCACAGACAGAGAGTCTGCAAGGGTGCCGGCGAAGTATTTGCTTACCGTGCGTTTGCGAAAATCTTGCAAATGCTTGGACACATGGTTTCTTTTATTTGTCCTTGTTGCTTTTTCCCTTTCTATTTCTTTCGTGCCCGTTACCGTATGTGCATACTTCTTTACCTGTAAAGATTGATTGTCTTTACCCGTTTTCTGTTCTTTGGCATCCGAAACATGAGCTTCCTTTATTTCTTGCTTATTGCTGATATGCGAAGTTCTCCTGTTGCCGTTACAAGAAACAAACAACAGAAACGCACTTAAAATAACCGCTGAAAAACATACCGACTTGTTCATAACTTCGTTTTTATGACTATTCCGTTTAATGGGAAACCGTTTACTTTATTGTCCTTATAAAATATATCCCTATCGCCTATTTCCTGATGAGTTTGACACTTTGTCTGCTCTCGCCACAACTCATCTCAAGTACGTATGTACCATTCATAGGCAGATGGCAACGGGTGGCATGATAGGTGTCGGCTGTGCGCGTCTCCTTTTGCAACAGGGTGCCATCGGGGGAATACAGCCTAAATTCAAGAGGGAGCGACTCGGACATTTCCACGCGCACATCAACGTTGCCGTCGGTGGTGGGATTTGGGGAGACGTCGTGGCGTGCGAAACCGTCTTTGGCCATTGTCGATACGTTTAGCGTGCGGGTGGTGGAGCAACCTTCGGCGTTGGTCAGTTCGAGGATGTACGCTCCATCCTCGTCCAGCGTAACGCTCTCGCCACTCAGGTATCTACCCTTAGGGCTCTTCCATCGGCAGGTGTAATCGCCCTTGGTGTCAAGGTGGTAATCGCGAGATGCACCGCGGGCGAAACGTACGTCCTGCAACTCGGGCACATCGGCCATGTCGGCATTGGAAACCATGATTTCATTCAAAAGTGTCTTACCCGTATGGTCTTTGGCGGCAATCGTGTATTTGCCTTGTTGCAGGTCGGACACGGTGATAAGGCTGTCACTTGTGGATTGGCTGTAACATGCTTTCCCATCAAGGCTTATCGTAACATTATATGGAGCAGTGCCGCCTGTGAAAAGCACTTTGAGCTGTCCTTTTTGCGCTGTGGAACAGTGGGGCCGTGCTATTTCAACGGTTGCAAAGAAGTCTTTAGCGACACGAAGCGTAAAAATGCTTTCCCCCGCATCGGTGGCAATGCCTGCAAAGACGATGCTGTCGGCATGGCTGTCCTGTGCTTTGTAATAGCGTATTTGCCCGACGGGGAATTTACCTGTACCGCTGTTGTCTACGGCGAGATAGTAATACTCGTCCTTTCCGAGTGGTTGCAGTTGATGGATGCTTCGTGTGTCGAAAGTCAAGGTGAGATGTTCTGCGGACTGTCCTGTCGTTGTGGCGGCCCAGCATCGCTGCATCCATTTCCCATTTCCTTTGTCGGCAGTGAAAGAGAGTTGCTTGGCGTTGTCGCCCCAAAGGAAACTTGCGCCTTCGTTAATTGAGCTTGCAGATACTTTGACGACGGCTTCGTTCTCGCTACTCTCGCCCGTGGTGCGGTGGAGTTTCGAGGTGGCGTCGCCGATGATGCCGGCAACGCGGTGGTTGTATGCTTTAAGCCGATAATAGTTGCGGATGGTTTGGCCTTTGGAATTGAGGTAGGAATGGGCAAGGGTGATGCCGTGGCGAAGGGCGAGGGCACTCTCCACGCGCATGCGTTCGGCGGCGGTGAGGGCGCGGGCGTAGACCACATATTCCTCCATGCCATTCTTTAGGCTCTTGATGGGAAGTTTTTCTTTGGTCGTTCCACCCACATTGAGCGTGCCGCGCGTACCGCTTGCAGATGAGGTGCTATAAGCGTACAGGCGCAGTTGTGGCAAGGTGTCGCGCCCGGTGTAGTTCATAAACGTGCCATTGGCAAGGTTGGCGGTGCGGGCCGTGGTCTGCACACGTTCGGTTTTTCCCGCTTGTGTGCTGACATTCCATAGCAGCTGTTCGCCCGCTTTCTGTATTTTCCCTACACCGATAAAGGTCAGGCCGCCAGCACCGGTAAGGCGTACAGGGGTATTGTCGTTGCCGCTTGCCCATTTCACAAAACCTGCCACTCCGCCAGGGGCTTGGCATTCCGGTTTCGGTAGAACTTGCGCTTGGGTCTGCGCTTGTGCCCGACTTGTCGTTATGGATACGGCGCACAAGAGCGAAACAAGTATGCTTGTAAGATGGCGTGCGGATTGTTTCATCGTCATTTCTGTTTGGTTAGGGGAATGGTATAGCCCACTGTCAGCAAAAGCAGGTGACTGTTGTTCGTGGTTTTGTGATAGCCGTAAGGGTTCTCGTTCGTCTTGATAAGGTCCATAAAGCCGTAACCGTATTGCAGGCTGGCTTCGATGCCGTTCTTAAACGACGAGTAGCCTATCTTGAGCAGGGGCATCAGGTGCAAGCGCGCTCGAAATGTTTCTCTTAAATGTTCCTGTGTGAGTTTGTCCACCGAAACGTATAGAGCTGCACGATTGCTCGAAAAGTCGATGCCACCAGGATTGAGCGGGATGCACATGCCCACACCAGCACCCATATAAAGGTCGCTCAGCAGGTAGATTCGCGCGGCTACCTGCGGCATGATGACGTGATAACGAAAGACCGTCTTCTCGTCGATGTTGCCGATTTGCTTATGTTCCTTTAAGGTAGAAGATAGCCACGTGTAGTCTGCCGCCAATTCAATACCAAGGCGGTCGTGCCGCCAAAGGGCAAAAACGCCTATCGAGGGAACAAACGCACCGTTTTCGTCCATCGTATAACGAGGACGGACGGCCCCGTCTTCTACTAAGGCACCAAGATTACCGATAACGCTGTAACCCACGCCAGAACGAATGCCGATACGGGTTTGGTAATACCATTTGTGCGAGAAAATACGCCTCGGCTTGGACTCGCGAATGATTTCCGCTGTATCTATTACCACACCGTCAGATTCAGGTTCTATGCCTGTTTGTTGCTTAGGTTGTTCTTTGGGTGTTTCTTGCACAACAGCAGGTTCTGCTTTCTTTTCCATAACAGCCACTTTCTCTGCGGGTTGAAGAGCAGAGGCGGCAATAACCTTTCTTTTCCTCTTTGGTATTGAAACCCTATGACACGCTTTTGGCGAAACTGTTGTCGTGCCTTGTTTCATAGTGTTTTGCGGGGTAGAAGCCGAGGGGGTTGCTTGTGGTGTCGGCACTTCCTCCTTGCCGTGTTTGCAAAGTCGTAAACACAACAGGATAATGAGGATAACGATTAACGCAACAATGCCGCTAATGACATTACGGCGGGTATTGGGAGTAGAATTGCCCATAGGCACTTTTCTATTATTTACATGAAATATGTTGAAATAAAACCAAGCCTAAATCTTATGCCTATCTTGGCAAAGAGGGGAAAGAGGCTAAGGATAAGAACCAGGTCAGAACTTATCGGATATTAATCATATAGCCCACCGTCAGTTCAATCTGCTGATTGTGGTTGTCGTGTTCCACCCAGTTATAGGTGTTTGTTTCGGTCTTGATACTGTTGGTCAGGCTGTAATGATAGCGCAAGTCGAGCGTCATGCCGAATGGGAAGTCATAGCCGATACCGCCGCCCAATGCCGCATCGGGACGACCTTTGAGTTTGTCTTTGAGCATCCCTTCGGTCTCTTTTAAGTTGGGATAACCCAACGCCGAGAACTTCGCATCCTCTTGGTTACCCGTATAAGTTAGATTGCTTGGAGAGAGGTTTGCGCCAATTCGCCCGCCCAATGATACGTGCAGCGAGTTTTTTGCCTTAAATGGATAGAGATTGAAATAAGCGGCAAGCCCCAGATGGTGATAACGGGTGGAGAGCGTGTAGTTCAATTCGTTCTTGTCCTCGTAACGAACGCGCGCCGTTTTGTTATAATAGGCAATGCCTGCTTCAACACCCCAAAGGCTTGCAGGCTGCCTATAAAGGAAAAACAGCTCGGCACTTGGCACGAACAGTCCTTTGTTGTCGAACGAATAATTGGCGTAATAATCCTCGCTCACTAATATCTTGTCTACATGACTGTTGACACTGTAACCGCCGCCCAAGCGGACACCAGCATTGAAAGCACCCTCCTGAGCGCTTAGCGAAAGACTGGAAACGATAAAAAGAATAAGTAAATTAAATTTTATGCCCATAACAGTCTAACTTCTTTGTTATTAATGTTTCTAAGGGACTGAAGCTCCTCATTCTTCCGCAAATTTAATCATTCTTTTGGAACAAGCAATGTTTTTGCGAAAAAAATATTGTACAAATAGAAAGATGTTGCATAGATAGGCTTTTATTAAAACTGGTAAAACGCCCGAAATATTCAAAAAATACCACAAAGTAAGAATAAATTTAGAGCATATTTTACTTATGCATGCCCTGCAACCGCTTGCGATGGCGGTAGTATGTGTGTGCGTTTTCCAAGCCATTGATTATGCGCGCGCAATCCAAATAAAAGTTTTGTAAATTTTTTAGCCTAGAATTTAACATAAAAAGAGCTACTTCTATTCACCAACCGTAAACCGCGTTGCAAATAATCGATTCTCGCGAAGGTTTGTTTTGAGACAAGAAGGGGGATAAGAGTAAATGCAGAAATATACATTCGCTTTGTATAAACTCTCAATTAGTGTCAGTAATTGGGCTATTTACGGCTAAAAGGTGTGCGTTTTGCTGCTAAACGTATTGTGTTTTGGTGCTAAACGCATTGCATTTTGCTGCTAAACGCAAGGTGTTTTGCTGCTAAATGCAAGGTGTTTTGCTGCAAAATGCAAGCCAAAGTGGTGCTAAACACAAGGCAATAAGCATAAAAATTCACTGCAAAGTAATAGGAAAAACCTTCTCTACCCATCGAAAACGCGGCCAAAAAGGGTCAAAAAATCCGTAAACAAGTAGACATTTCATAGCAAAACGGGTAAAATCGGTCTTATGAAATTTAGAGTTTACAACCAAACTAGAATGGCAAAATGGTGCAAAATGCAGGTTTTGTTCTCAAAAATAGACAAAACAAAAGACGAATAAAGTGAGAATAAGGAACTTTTTACCTACTTTTTAACCTCTTTTAGTGCTAAAATGAAGTAAAAAGCAGAGTGAATATGTAAAATAAAATAAATATTAATTTGTTGATAATTTAGACATCTAGCTCGTTTTGCAAAGTAAAAGAGGACCAATAGCTCATTTTGCAGGCTAAAAGAGTAATGCCATTCGGTATATACTCATGTTTCGCCCATTCAAGGTGCCGACAATAAAACAAAATCTGTTTAGAATCCAATGAGCGATTGGGGTTTGAGAAGCCTCAAAATTCAATGTTAGTATGCTCAAAATGAGCAATACGCCCCCTAAAACCAACCAAAGCAACACCATATTGCCAGTAGGGCATTGGTGTTAATTGGCTAAACACACGCTAAGACAATGATTTGATTTGCCCTTTATCAAAAAGAGCGAACTAGCAAAATTACATAAAGAATAAAAACAACGCAAATAAATTTATGCTTTTATATTAAACATGCTTAGAAACATGTGCGAATATGCCATTTTGTACACTCTATTTGCTTTTTTCTGCATCTTTGTTAGCATTTTCACGGTTTTACTAAATAACTACATCTTTCTATTCATCCCTTTATGTTGTGTTTTACGAAGAGATTGCAATGAAGTAACAACACGTAACTAGAGTTCTAAAACATTCTTTTGGATGGCGCAAAAATGATTGAATGTTGTCTTTTCAATGATGATTTAAATCACAAAGGGTGTTGAAACGTAATTGTTGAAAATGCATTTTACACTGAAACCAGCGCGATTTGCACATTAAATCACGCATCATTTTCGGCAAAAGCCAACTTTGTTTTGCCTCCGTGGCTTTTATTATGCGTGCTTAAGTGGTCTGCGGTTCGCCTTTGAGCCATGCTTTCCACTTTAAACGCGCAAGGAAAAGCAGTCCGCGAATGGTGAGTTCCACTGCCATAGCCACCCAAACACCCTGCAAGCCATACCATTGTACCAGCACTGCAGCAAGCGTCAAGCGCACTCCCCACATGCTAAACAAGTTGATGAGCGAGGGTTTTAGCGTGTCGCCTGCTCCCACACAAATACAGTTACCCACGATGGCAGCAGCAAACATGGGTTCTGCAAAAGCTTCTATGCGTAGCACTTGTGTGCCTAACGTGGTGATTTCTTCTACTGGTGTCATCAAAGCAATCATCTCTGGGGCGAACACATACATCACAACGCCCATCAAAGCCATAACGGCCATACCCATAATCATCGTTAGCTTGGCAAAAGTTCTACACAAACGGTATTGTCCTGCGCCCATACTCTGCCCCACAAGTGTAGTGGCGGCGTCGCCTATACCATAACCGGGCATATAACAAAGACTCTCTGCGGTGATAGCAAATGTGTTTGCCGAGATGGCTATATTGCCCAATGGTGCCACGATATAGGTGCTAACCACATGCGCACCGCTCATCAATACATACTGAACGGCCATTGGTGCGCTTATCTTTATGGCCTTTCGCACATAGCCCCACATCCAAACAAACCGTCCTTTGTCTAGTCGAAGGGCTAGAATGGACGACCTAAACAGTGCAAACCATGCCTCAACAGTGGCTACAATGGCAATAGAAAGCACTGTGCCTAGTGCTGCTCCTGGCACGCCAAGCCCTACAACGTAGATAAATAGATAATTAAATGCCACATCCAACACGCACATCATCACGCTCATAATACTGGGTATCTGCATGTTGCCCGCACTCTTTAGCATGTTAGACGAAAAAATTCCTAACTGCAAGAATGGCACCGAAAGGGCATAAATAAGGAAATATAGGGAGGCATCGTGGGATATGTCGGCGCCTCCACGTAACCAAATGGGTAACTTAAAGGCAATGAGCGAGGCGCAAAACGTAACAAGAAGGCTGAAAACAAGCGTGGAAATGAGTCCGTGACGCATCACTTGACGAGCCTTTACAAAATCGTTTGCTCCGATAAAGTGGGCTACTTGAACCGAAAAGCCTAACGAAACGGCCGAACAAAGTCCACCAAATAGCCAAGTGGCCGACTCAACTAGTCCGATTGAAGCTGAGGCTTCGGCACCCAGTTTGCCCACCATGGCCGCATCAATATAAAACATGAGCACAGTGGTTACTTGTGCCAATATCGAAGGGATGCTAAGTCCTACGATAAGACTCACCATCTCTTGCTGTGTCATTGTTTTTCCCTGCCTGATGCTGGCAAGCAATTCGTCGTTCTTTTTCTTATTAAACATGCCAACATTGTTGGTTGGTGTTAGCCACACTGCTTTTTTGTGAACGGCCTGATGTGTAAATTTTTTGTGCCAGTGCTATGCCTATGGCGTTGTTGTGGCTCACGCTAGTGGGTGGTTTTGTTGCACCCTAGTTGCCAAGCCACTCTTAGCCATTCGTTTTTAGCAGCAAACTACTTGCTCCAACCATTGCGGGCGTACTTGGGATTAACCGAGAACTCGGCTGCTCCAACATCCAAATCGCCACTGTTGGGCACGCGATATTGCCCCCAAGCACAGGGTTTGCTCTTCTTTGTGGCATAACTTTGCCATGTTCCAGCATACTGATTGTTGCAATAACTATCCGAGAAGTCGTCGATATCGTCGTAAACAATCTCTCCTTTATTTGTCTCATACCAGTAGAACAACAGATATCCCACAAACACGCCACTACCCTTTTGTTGCGCATTTTCTGCAAATCTGTACTTGGCAATGGTACAGCCACGGCGCTTAAACTGCCCTTTCATCGAGTTGTCTAATCCAAAAGTGGGATGGCTAAACTGCCTATTCTCTACCACATCTATTGTGCCCTGGAAGTTGCAACGGTTGGTTCTTACCATCGTAACGCCAGTCACCGAGTAACGATTTGCAGTGCTTTTGCGCACGCTCTGCAAACTTATATCAAACTTTTGATAGTTGTTGCCGATGTATCCAATGTATGTGGTCGAACTGTTTGACAACACATGGGTGAAGTCGGTCGTTAATTTCACGGGCTTACTGTCTACTATTTTAGCCACAATCCAGCTAGGGTATCGAGTCAACTCAACCTTAGTCTTACTGTTCAAGCCTATTGTTGCTAATATCAGCAATAACAAACCGCACGCTATTTTTCTTGTCATTATACGCTTAACTTATATTTCATAATACATGCACACAACCGCTTTGCAAAGAGTTACGTTCGTGTTGCAACATTTGTTTTTAGTAAAAACCTGAGATTACAAGGCTATGCTGGTAATCAAAGAAAGCATGGTACACATGCCTTCGAGGCAAAAGTACGAAGAAATTCCGAAAAACACTCTGTCTTTCGATAAAATATTCTTGGCTAAAACCAATCTTAGTTCCAGCCCAAATAACTTTTTTATAGATAGTGTTTCTCAAAACGCTAAACCTTGAACAACAAACAAACACGCTGATACATATCAAGGCTATGCAATTTCCTTATTTAAGTTAGCATTTACGGCGTTTCTGCATATCGCGACACAGCAACAAACGGCTCAAAGTAAATAAAATTCAAGACAAAAAATAAACGGCTGCCATGAAGCTAAGTCTTCATTACATGCCGCACACCAGTTGCGAAAACAGTCATTGTGCCTTCTCACTACCGCAAGGCGGGGGGCACATCTTGTTATCCCATCCCCACCGCTTTGCCCAATGCAGCTTGTGCTGCAAGAGGGCGTCATCTAAACATCTTTCTCTTTTTACCTTATCAAACTAACCTATTGAACCATCAATGTAAATGTCTGTTAACTTAAAGTACAATCTCTATTTATTACCTCGATTTCTACTACCTATATTAATCCTGAAATTATCAATCTTACCTATCAATACCTAACCTAAATATGTATTGTTACCTGAAAAATACTCAATCTTTGTCCTTTAATCTAGTCTAATACATTAACATGTTTCCTTTATTCAATTCTTTCTTACCTATGCTTGAATACCTATGACTATCCTTTATATCAATCTTTCAGAATTATTTTATACTCTCGGACTTAACCTTGTGCAGGTTTTCATGTCTCGTATTTCTTATCTAGCGTCTCCCATTCAGTTGCAATGGGCTATGTTTGTCCCAATACAATCTAAATGCCTCTCAAAAGTAATACCATCTACCTAAACAAATTGGATCACTCCAACAACTAAACAATCTTCAATCTTATACTTAACTAAACACCTACTTTATTCTTTTCTCTCAAACTTCTCACAATGTCGAATCATTTCTTGATTGTGATTGGTTTTCTTTTTACGATGCAAAGTTACATCTGTTTGCGCAAACAGCCAAGAAAAAAAACATGTTATTTATCACCATTTGCCCACTTTTGACGTGAATCAAGCCAAATTGTGACCGCACACAGCCGTAAAAGAGAGCATAAAAACCGCATAAAACCTACAAAATGAGCGATTTGCACGGCTTTATTTCACTACTTGTGAAATAACCTAAAAAATCGTATTAAAAAGAAAATCAATAGCCTTCATTACTCAAAATCTAGAAAAAAGAACAAATTTTGGGATTGAAACGAACAACCATCTGTTTCTTTTCTCTGGCCTTCTTCCTCTCAATTGTGGGTAAAAAGTTGGTGATAAGAACCCGAAAACGGCGTTTTCTATCTCCTCTTGCCACTAAAACTAGGGGTTAACGTGGCTAATCTGCCTGCGATTGCATGGATTTTCTAACCGCTTACAGCGCCATACTTCATCTGTTTGCGCCCGAAGCGTGCCTTTTTCCGCCTTTTTTTTGCCTTTCTTCTGTCCTATTTACGCCCAACGCTCATGCAAAGGTTGTCGTTCTAGTAGCTCAATTGCAACTTGGCATCACCTCTACTACCTCAAATCACAAACTTATTCCACTATAATGGACATCTGTTGGCACGCTTACACAATATATATATAAGACGCGCGTTATCAAAGTATGCAATGGACAGACAGAATTAGGCAAACAAAAATTATCCTTGTGGTGGTGGCAACGATTATTGTTGTGGCATCACTTGCCGTGTCACGCATGCTTACACGCGACCTCGAGGTCGAAGAACGCCACAAAATGGAAATTTGGGCCGAAGCAATGAGAACGCTTAACCTTGCCGACGAAAACACCGACCTCAACCTGGTGTTGCGCGTTATCAACGACAACAACTCCATTCCCGTGGTGGTTCTCGATGCTAAAGGCCATGTGCAGTCGGCGCGCAATGTTAATGTGCGTGGCCAATCAGATGCCGACAGCGTGAAAAAGGTTAACGCAATGGCGCAACAACTACTTGCCGAAGGACGATTTGTGCGCATCTCGCTCAACGATGCGTCTAAAAACGAATATATTTATGTGTGTTATGCCGACTCGCTCATGCTGCAACGGCTGGCCATTTACCCTTATGTGCAACTGGGAATAGGACTAATTTTTGTGCTGGTGGCTTTGATGGCGTTGCGAACCTCTAAACGTGCCGAACAAAACAAAGTGTGGGTGGGACTTTCTAAAGAAACTGCTCACCAACTGGGTACGCCTATTTCTAGCCTGATGGCCTGGACCGAGGTGCTAAAAGAAACGCACCCCGATGATGATTTGATACCCGAAATGGAGAATGATATCAAACGCCTGCAACTTATTGCCGACAGATTTTCTAAAATTGGCTCGCTACCCGAACCTCTACCCGCTAGTCTTAACGAAGTGATGGCGCACGCAATAGACTACATCGACAAGCGCACACCCAAGCGTATTAACCTCGTTACGCAGTTTCCCAGCGAGGATATTATCCTTAACCTCAACGCTTCGCTCTTTGAATGGGTTATCGAAAACTTGTGTAAGAATGCTGTCGACGCCATCGGCGAACAACCTGGCACCATCACTTTGTCTATGCAAAAAACAGCGCAAAAGGTGATTATCGAAATTTCAGACACGGGCAAGGGCATTCGCAAAAAGGATATTGGCAACGTTTTCCGACCGGGTTTCACCACAAAAAAACGTGGCTGGGGACTGGGTTTGTCGCTTGCCAAACGCATTGTTGAAGAATATCATCAAGGCAAAATCATGGTGAAAAGCTCGGAAGTGGGCATTGGCACCACCTTTCTTATCGAACTAAAGGCCTAAGTTTAGCTGCATCGTACTGTGCTTGGCGAGGCTTTACGCCTGCATTTAGTGCTACTACCCCTCCCGTTATTGGCGCAGTACGCTCCACGCGCTCACACCCCTAATACATGCTTTTGCACATTCCGCATAGGTAATTACATATAACAGGCAACCGCCTTTCGCCCAAAGCCCCAAAGATAAAAGGAGAAATAAAAAAAATATCCCAACCACTTAAACAAGCAGTTGGGATATTTTGTGCGCCTGATAGGACTCGAACCTACACGTCGCGAAACACTAGATCCTAAGTCTAGCGCGTCTACCAATTTCGCCACAGGCGCTAATTTGCGGTGCAAAGGTAGTGTTTTTTTATGGCCAAGCCAAATTTTTACGATCTTTTTTATGCATTAATTGCATTCGTACCCTTTTCCAAACGCCATCAATAGGCATAAATACAAGTGTTTTGCGGTATATTTTGCCATCTTGCCCAATACAAACAACTATTAAAAGAACCTTAATATCCATATTTTATCGCGCAATATCGTACCCATAGTGCTGAAAAGCACTAATTTTACAGCCCTATTCAAGGGCACACGCCCTTAAACACAAGGCGCTGCATTCAACTGCAAGCATGAGCAAGACTGCCCAACATGCAAACATTGAGCCAACAAAGTGTCTTATAACCAACTGTTAAACCCCATCATTTGCATCAAAACAATGAAAAGATTAAAGTTTTTTACCGCCTTCATCTTGCTCTCTTGCATCCTTTGTTTCTGCGCCTGCAGCCACGACGAGGAAGAAGAGCCCACACTCCCACCCACACGCGAAAACTTGTTGGGCGTTTGGGAGATTACAAAATACATACGCATTCATGGTCCTAAAGAAGAAAGAGACGACTATGTAAAAATTTATACTGAAGACGACCGTAGATTTCGTTGGAAACTCACTCCCAACAACATATTTTACTATCTTTACGAGGTTATTGAGCCCGAATATGTGGTGGCATGGGATGGAGAATGGGGCGCGCCCGACTTTGGGGTGGGCCGCTTCAGAATTAAAGGCGACACCATTATCACCCACTTCAACTATAAACTGAGCAACGGCAAGAGTTCGCATCATGTATGGAAAGACAAGGTGTTAAGGCTTACTAAAAACAAGATGGAGGTGCAACGTGTTAACAGATACTTACCCAAGCTTGAGACTTATCGCTTCTGGTTAAAACGCATAAGATAAACTTAAACATGGGAGCTACATTCTGCATCTACACCAACGCCCCAACGCTGCACCTAACACCAGAACTCAACCCCTGCATTTGGCGCTGTTGCGCTGATAGAGCATTTTGTTTCTAGTGCATATAAAGCAAAAGATAGCATCGGCGCTTGCCTATGCTATCTTTTTTGTTTCCATGCCTTGACATGGCTTAAATATGTTTGTTGATGCCTTGCTCGTGCTACAAGCCTTTACTTTGTGCGTATATAAAACCTAACTCCACAAGGTGCTCGCTGCCACAGCTCTTACATTTCTTATCGAAGAGAGCAAACAGGCATCGTTAAAAACTTATTCGTCAACCTTGGCAGGCTCGATAACGCGCCAAATAACACTAGCCAACGCGCCGCCTACAAAAGGACCAACGATGAAAATCCACAAGTTGCTCAATGCCGAAACAGGACCACCAGCACATTGTGCAAGGAAAGCAGGAC
Organism: Hoylesella shahii; assembly: GCF_937990675.1. Lineage (NCBI taxonomy): Bacteria > Pseudomonadati > Bacteroidota > Bacteroidia > Bacteroidales > Prevotellaceae > Hoylesella > Hoylesella shahii. Next base: position 16,670 of record NZ_CALKQY010000032.1, read on the forward strand.
CAATTGAACGGGCGGGATTAACCGATGTGCCGGTGTAACGGATGCATACCAGGTGAACCAAAACCAGCGACAAACCAATAGCTAAGCCTGCAAAATTGTTGGTAGCACCGTTGGTCTTAGAAGTTGCACCAAGAACCACAAGCACAAAAACACAGGTAAATACAATCTCGGCAATCAAGCCACCAGCAACGCTAATGCCATCTTGCAAGTTGTTTGAACCCAGTCCTGCCCCTGCTTGAGCAAATTCCACACCTGCACTAGACACCAACAGGTAAAGGATGCTAGCACCTAGAAACGCGCCAATAACTTGGAATACCATATACATACCGCAATCCTTAGCGCTCATGCGTCCTGAAAGAAACACACCAAGGGTGATGGCGGGATTGATGTGACAACCAGAAATGCCACCAATGGTATAGGCCATAGCCACAACCGATAAACCAAAAGCTAATGCTGTGCCAATAACTGTTCCGGCATTGGCCACATCGGCGCAGTTAGACGAACAGTTTAAACTTACGGCAACGCCGCAACCCATCAAGACTAGCACCATTGTGCCAATCATTTCTGCTAAATATTTTTTCATACTCTCTTAATTGATTAATTTATAACTGAATACTAAAATTATTATCCTGTTTTATTTGATGCTGCAAATTTACAGTAAATAATTACACTATGCAACTTCTTATCACCTTTTTCGGTTATTTATTTTCTTGCAGATTAGAATTTCAAACTGTTAAAAAACTGCATCTTATTACACCACACTTGTGCCTGTTTTGTATTATTAGCCTGCGAAGGGCTGTCTATTGAGTGGTATTAACCTTTTCATATCCCACCTTTTACATAACTAACACGTCTCACAATACCTAATCTTGTGTGCCTTTATCCCGATAACACCAAGATGAACTATGGTATAAAAGGTGTTGCGTCTTGACTGGGAATAAAGGCTTAACGCTACGTTAAAAAAAACACAAAAAACAATTTCTAAGCGTTTTTCTCGCGCAATATCAGTTGATTAAACTATCTTTGCGAATGATTAATGACCAACTTGAAGATTTAACGTAAACAACATCCAAACAAAATGGCAACACGCTAGCCCAAAACGAGGGGAAAAAGTAAGACTAGAATGTTTGCTGCACACAGCGCCCTGCTGCCCTTGCAATAAATGCATGCGCCAAAGTTAGCAAAATCACCCCCTCAAAAGGTTACCCTAAAAAGGGCTTTCGCGATGCCATTTGCAGTTTTAACGCTTATACCTAGACATTCAATTAAATAATTAAACTCAAGAATTATGAAAAGAACAATCATCTTTACGCTGCTGTCTTTGGCACTTTGTCTGCCAATAGCAGCACAAAATGTTAGATTTGGTGCACTTGCAGGCGTAAATGTACACACAGCAAACTATCTAGATGCGAAACTGGGATTCAGCATTGGAGCTAAAGCCGAGTTAGGTTTTAAAAGCTTAACCGAGGGTTGGTATGCAGATGCATCGCTACAATTTGAGTCGCACCCTTGGCAAGTGAAATTTGATGACCTTGGAACTAATAGCTATAAAACGCTCACCGAGCATGCCTCGCCTTGGTATTTGATGCTTCCCATACACGTGGGCTATAAATTTCCGGTGTCGCAAGACGTAAAACTGCTGGTTAATGGCGGTCCTTATGTCGGCATGGGATTGTTTGGAAAACTTAAATACGAAATGGTGAAGCTAGACGATAAAACCGAAGAAGGAACTACATACGACAATGTGTTTACGGCGAAAGATGGCTTTGGCAATAAGGTTCAAAACCGTTTTGCATGGGGTGCTGGCGTTCGCGTGGGCCTAGAAGTGAAAGATAAGTATCAGTTTATCTTAGGTTATGACAGAGGTTTTAACCAATTCTATTCTAATTTTGGCAATTCTAGAATGGGTCTCTACTCGCTTTCGTTTGCCTATATGTTCTAAAAAATAGCTTATTGAAAAAAACATTAGCAGTGCTTTGAAGCAAGTGAGCACTGCAAACAGCAATAATAAAAGGGGCAACACAATGTGGTTGCTCCTTTTTTATTTTGTGCTCGTGGCTCGTTTATATGTGTTTACGCACAAAAAGGGTGTGTATTTGGTGGAGCATTGTGTTCTAAGAACGAAGCCGCAAAGTAAATTATCTTTACAAATACACCTCTCTCGCCCCACCCCTTCTAGCGAAAAAAGAGCAGTAAAAGCACTATAAAAGGTGAAAAATGAGGGTGGATGCTGAGGCGAAGTAACGCGTTTTCGTCTGCTATTTCTGCGTTTTCATAGCATTTCACCTTTCTAGAAGCATCGGCACAACAGTTTTTCGGCTCCTCATTTAACCCTACTTTGGCGCATTTTGCTGCATTTAGTCGTGCGTTTTGCTGCATTTAGCCATGCGTTTTGGTGCATATAGCCTTGCGTTTTGCTGCTAAACGCACTGCGTTTTGGTGCTAAACACACGGATTTTGCTGCATTTTGCGGGTTTTTAGGGGGTAAAAAAGGGGTGTTTTAGGCATAAAATCGCACAAAACACTAAATATCAGACTGTTACAAACTTTTAAAATACGCGCATAAACAGAGACGAGTGCAGGTTTGCGAACAAAGAAGGCACTCATAATGTTAAAATTTGGTGGATTATTTTTACAAAACCATCTTCACAAACAACCAACCACACATAAAAAGAAAAAGGTGCTACGGGCGGAAGCAGCGCCCATAGCACCTTTAAAAGATAGCCACCCCAACAGCAAATAAAGGCCAAGGGCATACAAGTTTAATTCACAAGCAACATTCGAGCATACTCAATGAGGGTGTCTTTACCCGAAGCTGCATCCAAAATGTTAAGACTAACAGGATGCGTTGGCGCAATACCAAACTCGGTGTTTTTGCCATCGCGGTCGTAAATGGGGCAAGCCGAGAAGCGCACCGTCCAGCCATTGGGCAGCTCGCTGGTGAAAGGTAGACCTGCGCCACCACCAGTTTGGTCGCCCACCACAGCCACATTGGGCAAGCAAAGCATATATTTCACAAACTCGTTGGCAGCACTAAACACGCCCCTATTGGTGAGAACCACCACTTTTTTTTGCCACCTTAGCCCATTAGACGGTTTAAGAATTTGCTCGCGAAGAGGCGAAAAATCGTTGTGTCCACGCCCTGTTTTATGCTGAATATAGCCCACTTTCACCTCTTTATTAGTGAAACGTGCAGCCAATGTTTCGGCACTAGAAACCATTCCGCCACCGTTGTCGCGCAAGTCGATAATCAATCCATTGCAAGGAGCAAGATAAAGCAATATGCGGTCGAGATTACCAGCACCGAAATCTGTAGTAAACGTTGAGCAACGCAGATAGCCCACATTGTCGTTAAGTATGCAATACTTCATTCCGGCCGCTATTTTGTAGCTTGTTCCGATGTATTTTTTTATGAGGTCTTCGCTAAAGTTACTGGGATAATCTTCTTTCCACGACCAGTTGCGGCCCACGTCAAAGGGTGCAAAGAGATTAACATGGCCGTCTTTTAATTCGGCCAGCATATTAGAAAGCACCTCGAAGGTTTGCTCTTCGGTCATATCGTCGCCAAACTGTGGTGCATATTTGTTGTAAACAGCATTCCAATCCAGTCCGTAAGTCTGCTGTTTATAGTCGAAGAAGCAATAATTTTCGTCGATTATTTGCCATAGTTTTTCGAAGTTTCCGCGTGGGCTATTGTCATACTGTTCCACATCAACGCATGCGCCAAGTGTAAAACAGAGTGTAAGAAACATGATAAGCGTGCGTAAACGAGTGGTTTTCATGGTGCAATCTTGATAAGAGTGAAACGTTTAACCAAGCCAATAACCACGCCATGCGTGTAGACATGCGTTTTAAGGTTGTTGACAGCCGACTGCTGTATGTCGCCCAAATACCCCAGGCGCACAATGGAATGGAGCACGGGAAAATCAACAGTGAGCATCTGCCTAAACGAGGGAGCAGAGGCAATGGTGGTGGGTACGATGTTGTGGTCGTAGTTGCCTTGAGAGAAAATCTCGTAATACGACTGCCCATAATTGGGTGAGAACATCACGCCCACCAACGGCACGCTCACCTCGTAACGTAAAAGCAGTGGCACATTGGCCACACGCACCTTGTAACTGGCCACTGCCGAAGGAGCGAAATGCAAGAACAGGCGTGCTTGGGCAGGATTATTAGAATTGTGGGTGTTGTAGATAAAGCCCACGTTGCCCTCGGCCCTTGCGCCCACTTGCAGTTGTAGGCGCTGTTGGAGCAAGCCAAATGCATAGTGCACACCATAACCAAAGCTGTACATGCCTGCTATCTCGGTGCCACTCTGTGCTCTATTCTTTAGGTAGGCCACGTTGCCTGTATGGGTGAAAAGCTGAGAGAGGGGTTTACCTTCGCGTTCGCGCTGGTTGGAAGAGATAAAATGGAGGTCGGTGCCAGTGTAGTGTTCGGGCGAGAGATAAGTGTCGAGCACCTGCGCACGACTGATGCCTAGCATGCGAGCAGTGGTTGTTATCTTGCGGTTAGTCTCTAGCGCGTAGGCATCTGGTAGGGTTTGGGCCTGCACCAAGGTGCTGATGCACAACAAAAGCAGGCAGAAGGCCCACCCCGCCCACGTTGATTGGCGAACGCGAGCTGGAAGATGGCCGTTGATAGATGTTGTTGCGTTTGCGATGCAAGGCAACGAGAAAACATTAGGATTCATCTTGAAACAGACTAGTTTGTTGAGGATTGGGCGTTGACTTAACGCGAGGCGAAGAAGAAGCCGTGGAAGCAGCACCGCTAGCATTGCCATCGGCAGCATTGGTGTCGTCATCAGGTTCGGTTTCAGGTTCGGGCTGGCGCGTAGGTTCTAGTTCTTCCACGTGGTCTACATGCCAAGTGGTGATGCGTTTGCCCTTAGCTTTAAAGCCTTTGATGGCAACAAACTCTTCAACATCAATCTCCATGGGTGCCCGTTCTTTGTCGGAGCCACCGAAAACAACTTTGATACGGGGGTAAGGTTGGTCGGAGAGGAAGAGCAGTTTATTCTTGGGGTTATCGCCAAGGAAAGACTGCTTGCGTTTAGAGCCTTCCATCACAAAGCGTTTGACGTAAGCAAAATTATCGTTATCGGCATCGAGCACCACGGCGCTCCACACTTTGCTTTGGTCCCACTTCTCAATAATTTTCAAATTATCCTCATAATGGTTATTGGCATCGAAGTCAGAGAGGTAGAACTCGCAATTGTCGAGCACCACGAGAATAGAATCGTTCTCGTTGAACTCGCCTAGCAGTTGGCCATGGTCGTCGTAGTTGATGCGATTTACATCAGGGTCGAACCACACTTTTCGTCCTCCCAGGGTGCTATGTCCGGCTTCGAGCAAACCAATTTTCTTTATAGGTCGTTTGCAAATGATGTTACCACGCGAAGTTCTAGCCTTAATTATCACCTTAGAGAAATCGAAATCCACCACACATTTCTTACGACTGATGGGCGATTCGGGTTCGAGTATAACGCGAATGGTTTCGGCTTCGCCATTGGGGTTATCGGTGAAGTACACCACTCTCGAGCCAGCAGTGCCTTGGGTAAGGTCGTATTCGCGATCGCGCGTCATGCTAGTAATATTAAAGCGCTTAATAAAGTAGTTACCCTCTTTGCCATCGCGGTACACCATATTATAAGTGGTGCGTCTGTCGTTGCGTTTATACACTTGGAGATGCATCACGTTTTTACCCACAAAAATTTTGTCGGCCACGCGCACCAGCTTGTATTTGCCATCACGATAGAACACCAAGATATCATCGATGTCAGAGCAGTTGCACACGAATTCATCCTTTTTGAGACCTGTACCGATAAATCCTTCGCGACGGTTGATATAGAGTTTTTCGTTGGCTTCCACCACTTTAGTAGCCTCAATGGTTTCAAAGCTCTTTATTTCAGTGAGTCGTGGATGGTCTTTACCATACTTTTCGATGAGGAATTTAAACCATTTGATGGTAACATCCGTCATGTGAGCCAGGTCGTGGTCGATGCCATCAATTTCTTCTTTGATACGTGCGAGCAGTTCGTCGGCCTTATCTTTGCTAAACTTAAGAATGCGTTGCATTTTGATTTCCATCAGTCGCATGATGTCATCGCGTCGCAATTCTCGAATAAAGTTGGGTTTGAAAGGCGTCAATCGGTTGTCGATGTGTTCAACAGCGGCATCCATATTTTCGGCATTTTCAAACTTTTTATCTTTATAGATGCGTTCTTCGATAAAGATTTTTTCGAGCGAAGAGAAGAAAAGTTGTTCAAGCAGTTCGTCTTTTCTTATCTGTAGCTCCAGCCTTAGTAGTCCCATTGTGCTGTCAACATTATGTCGCAGCACCTCGCTAACGGTGAGGAAGCAAGGTTTATTGTCTTCGATAACGCAGCAGTTGGGCGAGATATTAATTTCGCAATCGCTAAAAGCGTATAGGGCATCGATGGTTTTATCCGACGAGATGCCCGGTGCGAGGTGCACTTGTATTTCAACTTCGGCCGCTGTGTTATCGTCAACGCGTTTTGCTTTAATTTTACCTTTGTCTATGGCTTTGAGAATAGACTCGATAAGCGTGGTGGTGTTTTTGCTAAAGGGTATTTCGCGTATCACCAGTGTTTTGTTGTCGAGTTTTTCAATCTTAGCCCTAACCTTTACAGAGCCGCCCCTTTGTCCGTCGTTGTATCGGCTAGCGTCGATAGAACCACCCGTGGGGAAGTCTGGATAAAGCTTAAAGGGTTTGCCTTTAAGGTAGAGAATGGCAGCCTCACACAGTTCGCGCATGTTGTGGGGCAGTATTTTAGAACTTAATCCCACGGCAATACCCTCGGCCCCTTGCGCCAAGAGCAAGGGAAACTTCACGGGTAGGGAGATGGGTTCTTTGTTTCGTCCGTCGTAGCTAGCTTGCCATTGAGTGGTTTTGGGATTGAAAACCGTGTCGAGAGCGAATTTAGAAAGCCTCGCTTCGATATAACGTGGTGCGGCAGCGCGGTCTCCAGTGAGGATATTTCCCCAGTTGCCTTGCGTATCGATAAGCAAGTCTTTCTGTCCCATTTGCACAAGAGCGTCGCCAATAGAGGCATCGCCATGAGGGTGAAATTGCATGGTGTGTCCCACGATATTAGCCACTTTGTTGTACCTACCATCGTCCATGCGTTTCATCGAATGCAAGATGCGTCGCTGCACAGGCTTTAATCCGTCGGCGATATTGGGTACGGCACGTTCCAGGATAACGTACGAGGCGTAATCCAGAAACCAAGTTTGGTACATGCCACTAAGGTGATGCACCGCCGAGGCGTCGAAGCGGTCGGCGGGTTTATAGTCGGAGTGGGTTTCAACACCCTCTTCCTCATTTTCTTCTTGTTCCATTTCGTCGGCTTTATTCAAGCCATCGTCTTCAAGTTCGTTCGGGTCTTTTATTTCGTCGTCCATAGTGTGAGTTTCTCTTTTTGTCTCATTGCGTATGAAACAGGTACACCAGTCTGTTTATTCTGTATCATGCAAAAATACAAATAAAACTTGGATTAGCGATATTTTACTATTAACAATTATTTATTTTGGACACTTTTGCCTAGCTATGACTTTCTCTTACGAAAGGTATGTTCAAGAAAAATTTCCCATAAAGGCGCAATTATTACGCTTTATGCTTTTGCTCACAGCCTATTTTCATTTATCTAGCATCACCCTTTTCACTTTCGATGTACCATTCATTAAGTATATTGAAACAAAAAGACCAAACATCTTGCTAAAAACGCAGCAAATATAATTTATAAAACCACCTTAACATTCATACACCCCCTTAACCTTAGACCTTAGCGTTTGCGAGAGAACACAAATTTAAAATGTTTGTATCATTCGCCTAAACTACTTTTTATAATACACCATACAACACTTAAATACCACAACAGCAAAGTATTTTGATATTCTTAATAACAGACAAATAATATTGAAGCTACATTTAAATTACGGATAACATTAGTAAGAACCATTTATTATTATTTATCGAGCCTTCCAGCAGCTATATCTTTATTTTTTTGTATTAAAAATTCACAACGAAAGAAGGCATACTAAAACAAAAGCTTTAAATTTGCAATAGAAAACATTGCTTATATCATTACAGAATGAAGCACAAAGATGGTAAGATATATCTACATGCGTTATAATCGAAACTTAATGAATTATGAGTAAATTGTTTCACTACCCTACGAAAGGGATATAATATTAAGAAAGAAACATCTAATTTAATAATAAATCATTTTCACAGTAAAACCTAAATGAGCATGAAAAGAATTTTATTTATATTACTTACCTGCATCATGTGCGCTCCTTTATTCGCACAGAAGGGACAGGCGGAACTAGCTGTTTATGGTGGAAAATTATCTTTTACGAAGATAGACAACCCTTATTTTGGTTCATTTGACTCAGGATTTGGTTTTGGATTTCAAGCCAAATATTTCTTAACGAATAGGATGTATTGGGCTGCAGACCTCTATGGTGGCACAGACGACGGCACAACTTATTACGAAGAAACAGCCATAGGGAGAACTATACTTTCTGCCTATCGACAAGATTATTCTATTTCTACGGGCATTGGCTTCAACTTTGTTTCACTAAAACATTTCAATTCATATATACAAGGTCTTGTTGGAATTGGAACTGTTGATGGTTATACGTCTAACTACATATCAGAGACTGTGGGATTTAAAAGGGATGCCTTAAAAAGAACATCGTACCTAGTAACGGCAGGCGCAGGATTAGACTTTGCTATTTCAAAACATTGGAAGATTGGAGGAGCGTACACTTTCAGATATTTAGGAAGCGTAGACGGCAGTCATGCCATCGTTGCAAAAATATCTTATGTGATACACTAAAACTCTGGGGAGGAGAATGGCGACACGTTGCCCTCGAAATAAATAAATTAAAATACAAAAACAGAAGCGTTGATTGCTCCCAAACGGGCAATTGACACTTTTATGGTTTGTCTACTTTGTATGTTCGCTTGGTGAACATGAGGTAAAAAATAGGGTAACACAACGTTAAACGCCTTACAATACCCCACCTAAAACGCTGATTTTAACGCCCCAGTTCGCCATCTATCAGAAATAATGTGTAACTTTGTGCCACAAATAAGTAAATAAGAAAAAAACAATGCCACAAGAAGACGTTTTCAAAAAAATAGTTTCGCACTGCAAAGAATATGGGTTTGTGTTCCCTAGCAGCGATATTTATGATGGACTGGGAGCCGTGTACGACTACGGACAAAACGGCGTTGAACTAAAAAACAACATCAAAGAATATTGGTGGAAGAGCATGGTGCTGCTGCACGAGAATATTGTGGGCATCGACTCGGCCATCTTTATGCACCCCACCATTTGGAAAGCTAGCGGGCACGTTGACGCTTTTAACGACCCACTTATCGACAATCGCGACTCGAAAAAACGCTATCGTGCCGATGTGCTGATAGAAGACCAAATTGCTAAATACGAGGAAAAAATAGATAAAGAGGTGGCTAAGGCTGCCAAAAAATTCGGTGATAGCTTCGACGAGACTATGTTCCGCCAAACAAATCCTCGTGTGCAAGAACAGCTTGCTAAACGCGATGCCCTACACGAACGCTATGCGCAAGCCATGCAAGGGCCTAACTTGGAAGAACTGAAACAAATTATTATCGACGAAGAAATTGTAGACCCCATCAGCGGAACAAAGAATTGGACCGATGTGCGCCAATTCAACCTGATGTTCTCTACCGAAATGGGCTCGCTATCGGATGCTGCAAGCAAGATTTATCTACGCCCCGAGACAGCACAAGGCATCTTTGTGAACTATCTCAATGTGCAAAAGACGGGTCGTATGAAGGTGCCTTTTGGTATCGCACAGATAGGTAAGGCGTTCAGAAACGAAATCGTTGCACGCCAGTTTATCTTTCGTATGCGCGAGTTTGAGCAAATGGAAATGCAGTTCTTCGTTACGCCTGGTACGGAACTAGACTGGTTCCACAGCTGGAAAGAAACACGTATGAAATGGCATCAAGCATTGGGTTTCGGGGCAGAAAACTATCGTTTTCACGACCATGAGAAGCTGGCTCACTATGCCAATGCTGCTTCTGATATCGAATTCCGCATGCCTTTCGGGTTTAAAGAGGTGGAAGGTATTCACTCAAGAACCAATTTCGACCTCTCGCAACACGAGAAATTCTCGGGCAAAAGCATTAAATACTTCGACCCACAAACCAACGAAAGCTACACGCCGTATGTTATCGAGACCAGTATTGGCGTAGACCGCATGTTCCTATCGGTGATGTGTCATGCCTACGAAGAAGAGAAATTGGAGAACGGCGAAACACGTACTGTGCTGAAATTGCCCGCTGCACTGGCTCCTGTTAAACTGGCGGTATTGCCCTTGGTGAAGAAAGACGGACTGCCCGAAAAGGCTCGCGAAATTGTAAACGCGCTGAAATTTAAGTTCAACACCCACTACGACGAGAAAGATACCATCGGTAAACGCTATCGCCGACAAGACGCTATTGGTACGCCTTTCTGCGTAACGGTGGATCACGATACACTCAAAGACAACTGCGTTACGCTGCGCTACCGCGACACTATGCAACAAGAGCGCGTGAACATAGACCAACTTGAGAATTTAATTGAAGACAAGGTGAGCATCACCTCGTTGCTCAAAAAAATGCAATAACAATGAAGAGAAAAAGCCTTTTACTGCTGGCTGCGACCGCACTCGTGGCCATGGCCTTCACCGCATGCAGCGAAACAGATAACTCGGCAAACGAATTTCCTAACTGGCAAGCGACTAACGAGACCTATTTCGACAGCATCTATAATGTGGCTAAGGCCAACTCTGCCCAATGGAAGGTGATACCTAACATCACACTTCCTAGCGCTGCAGTGAAGAAAAGCACCGACAACGTGGCCATTCAGGTGATTGAAACGGGTGCAGGTAGCGAGTACGCCATGCAAAACGACACGGTGCGCGTGATACTGCAAGGCCGACTAAAACCCTCGCCTGGCTATCCACAAGGAAAAGTTTTCCAACAAACATATGTGGGAACTGGAGACAAAACCACTGCTAGCGTTGCAAAAATGGCTATGGTAACGGCTGTTCCTGGCCTACAAACGGCATTGCAAAACATGCCTGTTGGGGCTAAGTGGCGCATTTATGTGCCCTACCAACTGGGCTTTGGCTCGGCTCAAGGAACTGGAACTGTGGCTCCTGCACTTAGCACCACGGTGTCTGTACCGGCCTACTCTACACTGATTTACACAATCGAACTGGTATCTATCCTGCGACAAGGACATAAGTAAGGCGATTTTTATACTGGTTTTGAAGATTTCGCTTAAGGTTCTTTGCGTATTCAACCTTGTTGTATTGAACTAAACTCGCAACTGTGCATGGTAAACGATGCCATTGCGAATCCCAACAAGGACAAACAGACGCAAAATAGAGAACATCGAAATGAAAGAAACACGTTCGTTTTACACGTACGTGTACATGTTGCAACCAGTGTTTTATATATTTGGTGTGTTCTATAAGTTCACTTTTGGTCAACTATGCCAGAACGTGAGTTTATAGAACACTCCTTATATAATACGCACGCGCGAGGATTGTGACCCTTGGCGCACATCCTAAGGCATAACTTTGACGCAAATAGCCTCTGCATTTGTTACTCGCAAGCAACAAAAGCAAACTATTGACATTGTTAAACACACATGTGGCATCAATCATTGTATGCCTTATCCACACTAAACACCTGCTAACTACCTACCCACAACCCACACACTCAACCAAACAACCCCCTAAGACCCAAACAATGACTATACACCAACAACGCAGAACATTGGCATGCGCACTGGTTGTGCTTTGCATGAATACGCTTATCTCCAAAGTTTTAGCCCAACAAGTGGTGCCTACACCCGTGGAAATTACCTTGAAAGGTGGCAACACAAAAGTGAAAAACATCGAACAGCAAATAGACGCTAAGCTAGATTTGCCCGACGAAGGCTATACGCTAGACATCGTTAAGGGGAAAGCTATCATCAGAGCGAAAAACCAACGCGCATATATCTGGGGCTTACAAACGCTCAAACAGCTGGTAACGCCCAACGGTACATTCCCCTTGGTGCATGTAAAAGATTATCCTGCATTCCCCATTCGCGGGTTTATGTTAGACACTGGGCGAAACTTTATACCGCATACACAACTGAAAGCGTATATCAACCTTCTGTCGCTCTTTAAGGTTAACGTGTTTCATTGGCACCTAACCGACAACCCTGCGTGGCGCATCGAATGCAAGGTTTATCCGCAATTAAACGACCCACAGTATCAACGCAAGGGTCGAGATGAGGGAAAATTCTACACCTACAATCAAATACGCGAAGTTATTGCTTATGCCAAAAGCTTGGGAGTAAGCGTTATTCCCGAGATAGATATGCCCGGACACAGTCAGTATTTCGACAAAACGTTTGGCTTTGGCATGGCCACCGAGAAGGGAAAGCAAGTGTTAAAGGCATGCTTGGAAGAGTTTTTCAACGAGATTTCCAAGGCCGATTGCCCCATTATCCATATCGGGAGCGACGAAATACACATCGACAAACCCGCCGAGTTTATTGCTTTTTGCGAAGATATAGCGCAAAAACACGGCCGCGAAGTGATGGTTTGGGACCCAGGCTTGCCAGCGTCGGCTAAGGCTATAGCACAAATTTGGCGCGAAAATCAAGCCGTAGCCGTGAATACCAACGCCTATGTGCACCGCTATGTAGACTCGTATATGGGTTATCTTAATAAAGGTAATCCCTTTACCAACGTCAACAAGCTTCTGCTACACACGCCTTGCGGTGTGGCTAAGGCCAACGATAAGGCGCTGGGAGGTATACTTTGTCTGTGGAACGACGTGCGAGCCGACAACAAGTCGTTGGTTTTTCCACACAACGGCATGCCACAAGCACTGCTTCCCTTTGCCGAACGGTTCTGGCATGGCGGCATGGGCGTGGCCATGAGCGAAGAAAATGTGGTGCCACAGCCTAATAGCGAATGGCATAAAAAGCTTGTTGCCTTTGAAAAAAAGATGGTTTACCTGCGCAACAACCTGCTTTACGACTACGATATGCGATGGGTGGCCAACGCTAGTCAGCCTTGGCGCGTGACGCTTCCCACCCGTAGAGGCGCTCAAAAAGACTCCATGAAATGGGTTAATGCATGGGGCGGCGTGGTGAATATCATGGAAGTGGCCAAGCGCCACAATGTAAAACTGCTGCCAACCATGGATGCTTGGATGGAAACACAGATACATGTAGACCGCGACACAGTGATAACAGCATGGGTGGGATTTGAAACCACACCACGCTCTTCGCGCATTTCAGATGGTATTGGCTATCAAGGCGAATGGGAATCGCAAGGCAGATTGTTTGCCAATGGCACTGAAGTATTTCCCTCAGAGCCATGGAAAGAACCAGCCAAATACCGCTATCACTACCAAACATGGCACCAAGCACCCTCGGAAATCCCCTTTACCAACGAACAATTCTTTTGGATGAGGCAACCCGCAAAGGTGAAATTGAAGGCTGGATGGAACAAAATTAGTCTTTATTGTCCACGCGTTTTCCCCAACGAGTCGTGGTTCGTGGCCTTCATCCCTGTGCATATCGACAACAAAGGCCATGTAAGCGAAGCACAAGGTGTAACGTTTCGCTAATGCTTTACCACCTGAACAGCCACGCAAAACATAAAAAATGCCAACAAAACACAACGCTTTAACACCCCACAGGTGGCATGCAGCCTTTGCAACTCAAGCCTCAAGCTGCATGCCACTCGCTTAGAAAAGTAGCAACTATAGCCTTTCTTACGTTATTTTTGTTTTATTTCTTTTGCCATAAACCAAAAAAAGCGTACTTTTACAAACTGAAATCACATTATATTACTATAAAAAATCTATGAGTTTGAAAATCGTTGTACTTGCCAAACAAGTACCAGACACGAGAAATGTGGGCAAAGATGCCATGACGGCAGAAGGCACTGTGAACCGCGCTGCATTGCCCGCTATCTTTAATCCAGAAGACTTAAACGCATTGGAACAGGCCCTACGTCTTAAAGAACTGCACCCCGGCTCTACCGTTGGCGTGCTTACCATGGGGCCTCCACGTGCAGGTGAAATCATTCGACAAGGACTTTACCGCGGAGCTGACACTGGTTGGCTGCTCACCGATAAGCTTTTCGCCGGTGCCGACACCTTGGCAACCTCGTATGCACTGGCTACTGCCATCAAAAAAATTGGAGATGTGGACATCGTTATCGGTGGACGCCAGGCAATCGACGGCGATACAGCTCAGGTAGGACCACAGGTGGCACAGAAATTGGGCCTTAACCAAGTAACCTACGCCGAAGAAATTCTAAAAGTGGAAGACGGAAAACTCACCATTCGCCGACATATCGACGGTGGTGTAGAAACGGTTGAGGCTCCTATGCCATGCGTTGTGACGGTTAACGGTAGCGCTGCACCATGCCGACCCTGCAACGCTAAGCTGGTGATGAAGTACAAAAACGCTCGCTGCCCCATGGAACGAAACGGCAAAGAGCCACATCCTGAACTCTACGACCAACGTGATTACCTCACACTTAACCAATGGAGCGTGGCTGATGTTGATGGCGATGCTGCACAATGCGGACTAAGTGGGTCGCCCACTAAAGTGAAAAGCGTGCAAAACATCGTGTTCCAAGCTAAAGAAAGCAAAACGCTAACCGCCACAGATGCCGACATCGAGGCGATGATGAAAGAATTGTTGGACGAAAAGATTATCGGATAAGTGAACGTGCTACTATGAAATGCACCAACATTCATAGATACACGAACACGCAAGAACTTAAAAAAAACATGAACAACGTATTTGTATATTGCGAAATAGAAAACACCACGGTGGCCGAGGTATCGCAAGAGCTGCTTACTAAAGGTCGAAGCCTGGCCAACGAACTTGGTGTACAACTGCATGCCGTGGTTGCTGGCACAGGTATCAAAGGCCATGTTGAAGCCCAAATCCTACCCTACGGCGTGGATAAGCTCTTCGTTTTTGATGCAGAAGGCCTCTTCCCATACACTTCGGCACCTCATACCGACATCCTTGTGAACCTCTTTACACAAGAGAAACCACAAATTTGCCTCATGGGCGCAACGGTTATCGGTCGCGACTTAGGCCCTCGCGTTTCGTCTTCGCTTACTAGTGGTCTAACGGCCGACTGCACTCAGCTGGAGATTGGCGACTACGATGATAAGAAGGCAGGCAAACATTACGACCAATTGCTTTACCAAATTCGCCCCGCTTTTGGTGGAAACATCGTGGCTACTATTGTTAACCCCGACCACAGACCGCAAATGGCTACCGTGAGAAGTGGCGTTATGCAAAAGAAAGTGCTGGACGAAAACTATAAGGGAGAAACCGTTTACCCCAACGTTGCACAGTATGTTCAACCCGAAAGCTTTGTGGTTAAGGTACTCGACCGCCACGTTGAAGAGGCTAAACACAACCTCAAAGGTTCGCCCATCGTTGTGGCTGGTGGCTACGGCGTAGGCAGTAAGGAGGGTTTCGACCTACTTTTCAAGCTTGCTAAAGAACTTCATGGCGAAGTGGGCGCTAGTAGAGCCGCCGTTGATGCTGGCTGGGTCGACCACGATAGGCAAATTGGACAAACGGGTGTTACCGTTCATCCCAAAGTTTATATCGCCTGTGGTATCTCTGGACAGATACAACACATCGCTGGTATGCAAGATAGCGGCATCATTATTTCTATTAACACCAACCCCGATGCACCCATCAACAAGATTGCCGACTATGTTATCGTGGGTTCTGTAGAAGAGGTTGTGCCGAAGTTGATTAAGTATTATAAGAATAAGTAGGAAAGAAACAGACCCAAAACAGCGACCGGCCTCACCCCCAACCCCTCTCCAAAGGGAGAGGGGAGTAATATGCTTAGACTATGATTTGCAAATTACTTCGGTACAAAATGGCCACAGGGCTATTTCCAACCGCAACCTCAGGAGTATTAAATTGAGGTCTGTCAGCGAGAAGTCTATTTGGGTATGCACAATGCTTACATACAACTAACAGCTTAACGGCCAGAACCTGATGGGCAAGGACAAAGATTATGGATACGAAACAGCTTCGCCCGACCGCTATTCACAACTGAAAACATTCGCACACAATAATCGAAAGGGAATGACACCAAGCGAAGAACGCTTGTGGAATGCACTCAGACATCTGTCGTGCGGATACAAGTTTAGACGGCAACACGCCATTGGCGACTTCATCGCAGACTTTGTTTGCTTGGAGAAACGTTTGGTAGTGGAAGTGGACGGTGCATATCATGGCTCGCCAGAACAACAAGCAGACGATGCCACCCGTAGTCAAGTACTCGAGCAAAAGGGCTTTCATGTTATCCGTTTCAGTAACGATATGGTTGACAAAAGCCTCGATAGGGTTCTGCACAGCATCAAAGAATATCTATTTAATCATTAAGGAATTATCACCCGCCTCATCTCCAAACGGCAAGATAACGAAGAAAATGTTCGCCATTCATTCACTTTATCACGCTGTTCGCAGGAGATTTAAGCTTAACTTCACGAGGAAGACGAAACAGGTTCACAAACGAACCACCAACTTTCGCCTGCATGAAGCAAACAAACATACCACTCCCCTCTCCCATTTGGAGAGGGGTTGGGGGTGAGGCCAATTTATTTATTACAATATGGCAAATTACTTTTCGGATGCTCCCGAGTTGGAGTTCCACCTTCATCACCCATTGATGAAAAGAATTGTTGAGCTGAAAGAGCGCAACTTTGAAGATAAAGATAAATACGATGATGCACCCGTTGACCACGACGACGCTATCGAAAACTATAAGCAACTGTTGGAAATAACGGGCGACATCACCGCTAACGTTATCGAGCCAAACAGCGAATCGGTTGACGAAGAGGGTCCGCACCTCGTCGACGGACGCATGGTGTATGCCTCGAAAACGTTCGAAAACCTCGACGCCACGCGCAAAGCTGGCCTGTGGGGCATCTCTATGCCACGCCGTTACGGAGGTTTGAACCTCCCAATAACGCCTTATTCGATGGCATCTGAAATGATGGCGACGGCCGATGCGGGCTTCCAAAACATCTGGAGCTTGCAAGATTGTATCGAGACACTTTACGAATTTGGTAACGAAGAGCAACGTAAGAAATACATTCCCCGCGTTTGCCAAGGCGAAACAATGTCAATGGACCTTACCGAACCTGACGCTGGTAGCGACTTGCAGAGCGTTATGCTCAAAGCCACCTACTCGGAGAAAGATGGTTGCTGGCTGCTTAATGGCGTAAAACGCTTTATCACCAACGGCGACTCTGACATCCACCTCGTTCTTGCACGCTCTGAAGAGGGCACTAAAGATGGGCGTGGACTCTCGATGTTTATCTACGACAAGCGCCAAGGTGGCGTTAACGTGCGACACATAGAACACAAATTGGGTATTCATGGCTCTCCTACATGCGAACTTGTGTACAAAGATGCCAAAGCCGAACTATGTGGCGACACGCGTATGGGCCTCATCAAGTATGTGATGGCACTGATGAATGGTGCACGTTTGGGTATCGCCGCGCAGAGTGTTGGTGTGTCGCAGGCGGCTTACACCGAAGGTTTGAACTATGCACGCGACCGCAGACAGTTCGAAACCAACATCATCAACTTCCCTGCTGTCTACGATATGCTATCGCGCATGAAAGCTAAATTGGATGCTGGTCGTAGCATTCTTTACCAAACGGCTAGATATGTGGATATTTATAAAGCGCTCGACGATATTGCACGCGAACGCAAACTAACGCCCGAAGAACGAGCCGAGCAAAAGAAATACATGCGACTGGCCGACGCCTTCACACCTCTGGCTAAGGGTATGAACTCTGAATACGCCAACCAAAACGCCTACGATGCCATACAAATTCATGGCGGTTCGGGATTTATCATGGAGTATAAGTGCCAACGTCTCTATCGCGATGCTCGCATCTTCTCTATCTATGAGGGTACAACGCAGCTGCAAGTAGTGGCCGCCATTCGTTATATCACCAACGGAACTTATCTGGGCATCATGAAAGAGATGCTCGAAGAGGAAGTGGCCGAAAGCTTACAACCTCTTAAAGACCGCGTGGCTAAGTTGGTGGCTCTTTACGAAGAGAGCGTGAACAACGTGAAAGAGTGTGGCAACCAAGACAGACAAGATTTCCTTGCTCGCCGTCTATACGAGATGACTGCCGAGATTTTCATGGCGCTGCTCATCATCGCCGACGCGTCTAAGGCGCCCGAACTCTTCGAAAAAAGTGCTAACGTCTATGTTCGACTTGCCGAAGAGGCTGTTATTGGCAACCATGCCTTCATAGCCAACTTTAAGGTGGAAGACTTGGAATACTACAAATCGCGCTAAAAAGCATTCCCCATCCACAACCTCGCTTAATGCGAATGAGGGGCAATATGCCTGTTCCGACCCAACTTAACGGGAAAGGCGCAATCTGGTGTTCCACTTATCCGACACTTAGTGGGGAAGAAAAACACGGTCTTACCCCTGCCGTTCTCCATGAGAAATGAGGCGTAATGACTTTCATTTCAAGCCTAACTGCATCACGGGGGACTCAGCGCATAGCATTTAAAAGGTGCGTGTTGCCACTTGTAGGTAACACGCACCTTTCATTATAGCAGTCAGCTTAAAGCACATTTCACGCTCCATTCACAATCAAGCACAAGCAACTCTGAGAAATAAAAAGGAACAAATCGTTTTGCATCACATAAGTTTGTTTGGCAATAAAAAGATGAACCACCCCCATATATTCATAGAACCACCACAACACCAAAACCGATGAAAGATGAAAAAAGACAACAACCACCTCATCATCTACCAAGACGACAACGGCTTGGTGAAAGTGAATGTGCGCTTTGCCGATGAAGACGTATGGCTCACACAAGGGCAATTGGCGGACATTTACGACACAACACAACAAAACATCGCCCTACATATCAAGAACGTCTATGCAGATGCTGAATTGGAGGAGACGGCAACTCACAAGAAATACTTGTTAGTTCGACAAGAAGGCGGTAGAACCGTGCAGCGCAACATCGACCATTACAACCTAGACATGATTATAGCCCTGGGTTACAGAGTGCAATCACAAGTTGCAACCCGCTTTCGTAGATGGGCAACCGAACGACTCCATGAATATATACAAAAGGGGTTTTCCATGGATGACGACCGACTGATGCAAGGGGGTAACCGTTACTTCCGTGAATTGTTACAACGCATCCGCGACATCCGTGCTTCGGAGCGTAACTTCTATCAGCAGGTGACGGACATTTACGCAACTTCGGTGGACTACGACCCTCGTACCGAGCTCACACATACGTTCTTCGCCACGGTTCAAAACAAACTTCACTACGCCGTACACGAACACACCGCCGCGGAAATCATCTTCGATCGGGTTGATAGCGACAAACCTCTAGTAGGCATGACCAACTTCAAGGGCGACTACATCACGAAAGACGATGTGAAGATTGCCAAGAACTATCTCACGCAAAAAGAGCTGCAACGACTTAACCTACTCGTATCGCAATTCCTAGACTTTGCCGAATTTCAGGCACTTGATGAACATCCCATGCGAATGGTAGACTGGATAACCGCTCTTGACAACCAAATTCTATCCCTGCAACGCACTGTGTTGGATGGGAAAGGCCATATATCACACAACGAAGCGATAGAAAAGGCTGAACGAGAATTTGCCATCTACCGTCAAAGGGAAATGGCACGCCTCGAAAGTGATTTCGATAAAATGGTGAAACGGCTTCCTAAGCGAGGGCAACATCCTACAAAAGAAGAATAGAAGCCCTGGTGCTAACATTTATTTGTTGCAGTCCACCCTCTTGAACTGCAACAACAAAAAAGGACATGCTACCAACGAATGGTAACACGTCCTTTTTATTTTCGATGGGCAAACAAGGCTATTCTTATGAGGTTGCCAAAGATTTGTTGAGGAGCTAAGCACAAATGTATTAGTGGGCGTTAGCCACTTTTTCATCCTCTCACTCTTTCACCTTTTCACCCTTTCACCTTTACACCAAGTGTCCAATCAATTCTTCCCTGTCGCCAGGTAGCATATCAATAACAGGAATTTCAATCATGGTATAGCATCCAGGTTGCAAGCGCATCGAAGCACGTGCCACATTAACCAGTACTTGAGCCGTAAGGGCGGGATTATTGATGCTCATATCGAACGAGAAATGTTGGTTTTGGGTCTTTCCGCTAACGCCTTTGCGCACCAAATGAACGCCATGACCCATGTCGCGAACCTCGTCTACCGACTTCACTGCAAACACATGCGTCTCGTCGTTAGCAAAATATGGATCGGCTTTCACTGCTGTCGTCACCTCTTCAAGGCTAGCACCATCCTCCAGTTCCACATAAACCATTCTGCGATGAATGCCCTCACCCAATGGTATTGTCATCGAAAGCGCATTCTTCACCCCTTTCTTACCACGCACACACACGCTATGTCCCATGCTCATTCCTGGTCCAAAGTTGGTGTAAGTCAATCCCTTTGGCGCCAAGCTTTGCATCAACGTGCGCACAATCGAGTCAGATCCAGGGTCCCATCCTGCCGAAATAACACTCACTCTTCCATGCTCTTTGCACACTGGCATTAGCTCTGCACGATAATCCACAATGCCCGAATGTATGTCGTAACTATCAACCGTGTTAATACCCATAGCCAAATAGCGCTTAGCATATGCGGGACACTCGCGCGTGGGCAAGGCCAAGATGGCCACATCCACATCGCGCAGCTCAGTAATATCGGCCACCACGTCATACCCCTCCAATTCAGCAGGCTTGTCTTTCGCCCCTTGTCGTCTTACAACGCCTGCCACTTCAAAGTCGTTAGCTGCCTCCAACGCCTGCAATGTGTACTGTCCTATATTGCCATAACCCACTACGGCTGCTCTAATCTTTTTCATATACCTGATATTTTTTTTATTGTTATCATCCTGTTTTTGTGCTGCCGTGCCAAGAAAAACAAGTTGCTAGCTTGCTACATCATCATTGCAGCGACCTACAAAAGTAGTGTATTAGAATGAAAAAACGGCAATTCGTGCAACAGAAAAACACCTTGTTTACCCAATTAGTCTCAAAACCCTCGTATTATTTAACCCAAATCAATTCTCTCTTGCATTCCAAACACCTTTTGTTGCGTGCTTGCACATCAGCATTTAGCCCATTTTGCGCCCTATTATTTCACCATTTATTTTGTCACACCCTCCTTTTACCTTAACTTTGCATTATGGTTGTACCTGCATTGCGCGCTATGTGGTTAACACAAAGGCCACAAAAACGCAGACTGCCACTTTATCTCACCTCCAAAAGCATGCACAAAGAAACCCTAACACTGTACGAACTGAGCCAAATGGTGCGCGAAGCGCTCGCCATAACCATGCCCGACGAATATTGGGTAGAGGCCGAAATCTCTGAAATGAGGGAGGTTCGTGGCCATTGCTACATGGAATTGGTGCAGAAAGACATGGCGGGAAACACGCCCGTAGCCAAGGCTTCGGCCAAATGTTGGAAGAACAAATGGGCACTTCTTCGTCCATATTTCGAACGCAACGCCAACCAAATGTTGCGCGCCGGACTGAAAGTTAGGCTCTTGGTGTATGCCGATTTCCACGAAGCTTACGGCTTTTCGTGGATTATAACCAACATCGACCCCACTTTCACTCTAGGCGATATGGCGCGCAAACGGCTCGAAATCGTGCAGATGCTGAAAGAGCAAGGTGTGTTCGACCTGCAAAAAGACTTTCGTCTACCGCTTTTTACCCAGCGTGTGGCCGTTATCTCTAGCGAACAAGCGGCTGGTTACGGCGATTTCTGTCGTCATCTTCACGATAACGACTGGCATTTGCATTTCTCGGTGCAGCTTTTTGCCGCCACCATGCAGGGCGAAGGTGTTGAAAGCAGTGTTATTGCGGCCCTCGATGCCATCAACGAACGCATAAATAGCTTTGATGTGGTGGTCATCATCCGTGGTGGCGGCGCCACCAGCGACCTCAGTGGCTTCGACAGCTTGCCATTGGCCGAGAGTGTGGCCAACTTTCCCCTGCCCATCATCACGGGTATTGGGCACGACCGCGACGAAAGTGTGCTAGACATGGTGGCATTTCTACGGGTAAAAACACCCACAGCTGCTGCTGCCTTGCTGATTGAACACCTAGCAAACACCTTACAACGCATTACCGATGCACAAGAAGAGATGCTACACCTAGTGCAAAGGCGCATGGAATTGGAGCGCGTACGCATGGCACGACTGGCCGAAAAAGTGCCGATGTTGTTTTCGCTGGTGCGCACAAGGCAAGAGAAAAGGTTTGAAAACATGGCGCTGCGCATGCAAAACACCATAACAACCACCTTGCAACGACAAGACTTGCGCCTGCAACGACTCTCAATGGCTTTGCCCACGCATGCCGAACGCTTGCTTACTAAGGCTGCACATCGCCTCGAACTGCTGCAACAAGTCGTCAAATCGCACGACCCATCGCTGTTGCTTGCCAAGGGTTACAGCATCACCACGTGCGGCGGAAAGGTGGTTCGCAACGCCAACAACCTGCAAAAGGGCGATGTTATCGTTACACAACTGCAAAAAGGAAAGGTGAAATCTGTTGTTGAATAAGTTTTTGAGTTTATGAGTTTGGAAGTGAATTAGTAAGTTTGCTTACGCTATAAACCCATTACGCTCAACAACCAATAAGCCTATAAAGCCAAATACCCATAAACTTAACAACTCACACAACTCATAA
Source organism: Hoylesella shahii (assembly GCF_937990675.1). Taxonomy (NCBI): domain Bacteria; kingdom Pseudomonadati; phylum Bacteroidota; class Bacteroidia; order Bacteroidales; family Prevotellaceae; genus Hoylesella; species Hoylesella shahii. The sequence goes on from NZ_CALKQY010000032.1 coordinate 39,522, forward strand.
ACTCAAAAACTCAAATTATGGCTAAACAAGAAATGAAATACGAAGAGGCTGTGGCACAACTAGAAGCTATTGTTCGCCGAATGGAAACAGGCGAACTCAACCTCGACTCGCTTGCCGATGAACTGAAAAAGGCTCAGAAACTTATCAAAATGTGCAAAGACAAATTGACTAAGACCGACGAGGAAATAAAGAAAATGCTGGAAGAAGAGTAAATATTGGCTTGCACTAAAGTTTCGTAATTGCTAAATACTTGCATATATCAATATAATTTTAAAACAAAGTTACATATGGTATAATAGAACTGATATTAGCTATCGTTTTAGAAATAACAGGGTTGAACTACACCAACGTTTGCGAAACACCCTCTTATTTTGTATATGCACATCCAATGTTTCATCTGCTACAAGATGTAACCCATTTGGGTTTAATAAAAGAAGGAATTAGTACAACTTCTTTATCGCATTAACACATTTCGCCCTGCACAAAAAAAGCTACATACAGTTGCACACTTGCGACATTAAACACGGTGCAAATATTATACAATCTACATAATTTTGCCAAACCATTCTAGCGAAAATTTCGCCCTAAAACATGCTATTTAGCAGAAAAACCAAGCTTTTAAATTTTATTTTTTGTATAATATTGAGCACAGCAAGGGTAAAATGCACCATTTTGCCTTTCTAGATTATTACCAACTCTCAAATTTGTGTCGCTGCAAAAATGGTATTTTGTAGTTAAAACACCGCTTTTTAAGTCCTATTTTCCTACTAAACATTTCTTTTTTCACTCCTCACAAAGCAGTAAACACAGCATCCGATGTGCAAGATTATACATTTCCACCTGCGTTTTGTAGCATTTTATCTTGCGTTTTGCTGCTAAACGCATTGTGTTTTGCTGCTAAACGCATTGTGTTTTGGTGCTAAATGCATCGCGTTTTGCTGCTAAATGCATCGCGTTTTGCTGCATATAGCACACATTTAGCTGTTATTTGGCCACCATTCTGTATAATTACGCATTTATACACTGCAAATACATTTGCTAAACTCTACAAACGAAGGTCTCTTTTCACCCCCTCAAAACCATCGCGAGAATTGAATATTTGCAACCGAGTGGACAATTGGTGAACGGAGAAGGCACTTTTCGTGTTAAAACCAAAACCGTTTTTTTTACATTTTCAAAACAAAGAGAGATGTTTTACCTTTAACAACGCAAAGATAAGTGCAAGCATAAAGCTCTTGGCTTACAAATCATAGCCAGCCTTGTGCGCCCTAAGCACGTTAAACCACTTGCTTAACGTGCCCTAGAACCAATAAAAAGCCTTTAAACCAACAAATTTAAAGCCAGCAAACCTGCTAATGTAAGCGCCACAAAGACTGCCACAACACCCGCGCAACCCTTTCGTTGCGGTTCGCCAAGATAATCGTTGGTGCTTGAAGTCTCTGGTCTATGCGCGTTAGTGCCATAAGCACCCCTCCTGCGCTTTGGCTTATCCCTTAGCATCAGCTGGTTATACTTGTTCCAAAGTTTAAGGTATGTGGGGTCTGTTTCGCCCTTCACCATTTTCATATAGTTCAGTCGGCCACGCAAAACCGTATACAAGGTGAGATATTCGCCATGCCTCCTTGTCTTACCATGTTGTTCACGATAAGCGCGCAAGGCCGCTTTGGCTGTTTCCCAATAGCCATATCGCTCCCACATATATAACAAGCTGCGTATCTGCCGTGCATATTCGCGCGATACGTTCACCTTATGGCTCACCACAATGCCCGTAACCTGCTGCCTTCTTCCGCGTCGTTGCAGTCGTGTTTTGCGGTCGTTCAGCCTAAATCCGTATTTTTCAACGATGGTAGAAACCTGCAAATAAAAACTTCCCGTGGTGCGAAGTACATCGTTATCGCAGCTAAACGTCATATCATCGGCATATCGTGAGTAGGTTGCCCCTATGCGTTGGGCTGCAGCAGCCAGTTCTTCGTCCATCTTTCTGCACACCATATTCGAAAGTGTTGGCGAAGTGGGAAATCCTTGTGGCAACACATCGCCCACAGGTTCGATAACAGTGCAAAGCCCCGAAAGCAGTTGTGCAGCCTCAGTAGAGCATCTAAGGGGTGCTGCCGTAAGTACATCTTCCACCATTTGCCTGGTGATAGAGGGGAAGAAATCTTTGATATCCACATTCAGGATATACCGTTTGCCAACGTGTAGCTGTGCATTTTGCACCACCGAACGCCCCCTAACAAAACCATAACACCATGGTGTGGGTGGGTTGTACTGCTGTAACAACACATTAAATCCCTGCAACATATGCATCAAACTGTGGTGTGGAGCCACGATAGGTCGCCTTCCGCCATGTTTTTTGTGCATAAAATAGCGTTTCACACGGCGATAGTCGTTACGGGTATCTGCAAAGCAAAGCATTTGGTTGCGCCTGAAATCCGAGGGCACGCCAACATTGCTAGCCAAGGTATTAAGAACATTGGTAAGCTCTTCGGCCGAGTATATGTATTGCAATTGATTGCCAACTAGTGCTTTTAGGTCTACATCCCTATTTACTTGTGCCATGTTACGCAGGGTTATAAAGTAAAAAAAATAGGAATGCCGTAGAAGTTTACTTTATGGTAAATCTCATTAACCATAAACGATACATTGTATCAAACTCTGACGAATACATCAGAAACATTTTCTAAATTTCTTCGGCTATTCCTATACGCAAGCAAAGTTAAGTGTTTTTATTTGCACAACTAGCGACATTATTGATATTTTATCATTTATTCACACTTTACGAATATAGCCTAACTTGCTTACACATGGTGCAAAAAGCCGTAGGCTATAGAGACACAGCATTGAAAAGACATCGCATTTAACCGCCACGACATGCCCTAACCCTCTAAAAAGCAACCTAGAAACCGTTTTTTTAGGTACGCACACAATAATAAGCGCCAACATGCGTTATATATATTCGTACACGTACACACATTTAAATGCATCATTAATGATTGAATATATCAAAGGCGAATTGGCCGAGCTAACCCCGGCCATGGCTGTGATTGAGGCGGCCGGAGTGGGTTATGCCCTCAACATCTCACTAAATACATATAGTGCCATACAAGGCAAAGCACAAATTAAACTGTTTGTTCACGAAGCATTAGTGGCTGGTGGGCGCGACGATTCGTTCACGCTTTATGGCTTTGCCACACGCCAAGAACGCGAACTTTATCGCTTGCTTATCAGCGTTTCGGGCGTTGGAGCTAACTCGGCGCGCATGATTCTATCGGGCATGTCGCCTGCCGAACTGTGCAATGTGATTGCCGCCGGCGACGACAAAATGCTGAAAACAGTTAAAGGCATTGGCGCTAAAACGGCACAACGCATCATCGTTGACCTGAAAGACAAAATTGTGAGCAGCGGGGTGGCACAAGAATTGGCCGTGCCGGCTAACAATAACGCTCCGCTACTCAACTCGCCCGTTAAAGACGAGGCCGTGGGTGCGCTCACGATGCTGGGATTTGCGCCCGCCGCGTCGGCTAAAGTGGTGGTCGAGATATTGAAAGAACAACCCGAACTGCCTGTTGAACAAGTGGTGAAAGCGGCGTTGAAAATGATTAAATGACCCTTTTAAGGCGTGCTGAGAAATAAAAAAACAAAAAGATTGTGGATGGTGTTGCTCGTTATTTGCTTGACGGGCTATGCCCTCGCCTTGCCCTTTGCGCAAGACGATAGGGGCAGAAGGACTGTTAAGCGCGCTCAAAGAAACTCCAACGCTACAATCAACACGCCCAACACCACCCCTCGCCCTCAGCAACAACGCCCAGCTAGCCCTAACAAACCTCAACCCGAGGACTCTTTGCTGGTGATTGACAACGAAGACGAAAGCGCCAGCAACACCAGCAACACACAAGCTAAACCGCTAACGCCCATTTGGCGCGTTCAACCCACCACACCCACCACTTATGCCGACCTTTGGCAAAACGCCATGGACCTAAAACGTCCCGACAACATGAAGTTGGGCATTGAATATAACGACACACTCGACAGTTATTTGCTGGGCACTAAATGGGGCAGAAACTATCTTGGTACGCCTATCATGATGACGCCCCAAGAATATCGCCGTTGGAGCGAACGACAAGCACGCAATAGCTATTTTAGAAAGAAAAACGACGAGGTGTTTAAAGCCAAGGGCAAAGAGAAATTCGACTTCACCGACTTGCATTTCGACTTAGGACCGGCCGAAAAGATTTTCGGACCGGGAGGCGTGCGCATCAAAACGCAAGGCTCGGCCGAAATACGCTTTGGCGCTACGCTTAAAGACATCGACAATCCCTCTATTCCTATCAGGAACAGAAAAACCACAACCATGAATTTTGATGAAAAAATCAACATCAACATGAATGGAAAGGTGGGAGACAAGGTGAACATGAACCTGAATTACAACACTGATGCTACGTTCGACTTTGATGCGCAGAGCCTTAAACTGAAATACGATGGCAAGGAAGACGAGATAATCAAACTGGTGGAAGCTGGAAATGTGGGCTTCCCCTCTAACTCGTCGCTGGTGAAAGGCGCCAGTTCGCTCTTCGGAATACGCACCGACTTGCAGTTTGGACGCTTAAAAATGCAAGTTGTTGCCTCGCAAAAAAAATCGTCGTCTAAGAGTGTTTCGTCGCGTGGAGGCATGCAATTAACTCCCTTCGAGATAGATGCAGCCAACTACGAAGAAAATCGCCACTTCTTTCTTTCGCACTATTTCCGCGATAAATATGATGAATGGATGGGCACATTGCCCACCATCAAAAGTGGCATCAGTATCAATCGCGTGGAAGTGTGGGTTACAAACAAAACGGGAACAACCACTAACACGCGCAACATCGTGGCCCTTACCGACCTTGGTGAGGTGAGTCACATCGCCAATCCGCTGTGGAGTGCTTCGGGATTGGTGCCAGCCAACAATGCCAATAGCGAATATCCCGCCATGGTTAGCACCTATGTGGCAGCTAGAGACATCGACAACACATCAAGCACTCTCGACGCTATAGCAGGCTTTGTGGGTGGAAACGACTACGAGAAACTGCAAAACGCTCGTTTGTTGCAACCGTCGGAATACACCGTAAATACCACCATGGGCTACATTTCGCTAAAACTGGGCTTGCAAACCGACCAGGTTTTGGCCGTGGCCTACGAATATACCTACGGCGGAAACACCTATCAGGTGGGCGAATTTGCTGCAGATAACACCGACACCAGTCAGGCTCTCTTTGTGAAATCGCTGAAAAACACCAGCAACAACCCACGACAAGGCAACTGGCACTTGATGATGAAAAACGTGTATTACTTGGCCACCTCGGTAGAACGCGAACGCTTCAGGCTAGATATTAAGTATCAAAGCGACACAACTGGTGTTTATCTCACTTATATACCCGAACAACAAGTGAAAGACCAACCCTTGGTAAGAGTGATGGGCGCCGACCGTCTTGACAACAACAATAACCTGCATGCTAACGGCTATTTCGACTTTGTGGAAGGCTACACCGTGAGCAACGGACGCGTGTTCTTACCCAAGACAGAGCCATTTGGTAAATACCTTTACACTTACTTGCGGTCTAAAGGTGTGACAGATGCCGTTGCGCGCACCTACAACTACAGTCAGCTGTACGACTCGACCAAGACCATCGCCAAACAAATTGCCGAGAAAAACAAGTTTATCCTTACAGGACAGTATCGCGGTACCAACGCCAATGTTATCTCGCTTGGCGCCTACAACGTGCCACAAGGGTCGGTGGTGGTTACGGCTGGTGGCGTAAGACTTAACGAAGGCGTGGATTATAGCGTGGATTATTATGCTGGCGAAGTAACCATACTCAACCAAAGCATTCTTGACGCTGGCACAGCAGTGAACGTTTCGCTAGAAAGCAACACCGACTATGGCCAACAACGCAAAACAATGTTTGGCCTTAACTGGGAATATAACTTCTCGAAAGACTTGCAAATGAGCGGAACAGTGCAGCACCTCACCGAACAAGCACTCACCACCAAGGTGAATATGGGCGCCGAACCGCTGAACAACACCTTGTGGGGACTGAACCTTAATTGGAAAAAAGAAAGTCAGTGGCTCACAAACTTGCTCGACAAAATACCCTTCTTGCACGTTAGTCAGCCCTCGCAAATAAGTTTCACAGGCGAGTTTGCCCACCTCATTGCTGGTCGTAACAAGGGAACTCAAGACAATGCATCCTATCTAGACGACTTTGAGACAACCAAAAGCTCGATAGACGTTAGTTCGCCCACATCGTGGACCTTATCTAGCACGCCCTCAATGTTTCCCGAACACGATGATAAAACCACGCTAGGCAGCGGTTTTAACCGAAGTTTATTGGCTTGGTACACCATCGACCCTTTGTTTACACGCAGAAGTAGCTCGCTAACACCATCGCATATCAAAGGCGATTTGCAACAACTCTCTAATCACTATGTGCGCGAAGTGCCAGTAAGAGAACTGTTTCCCAAGCGCGACCAAAACAATTATGGCGGCGTTTCAACTCTCTCGGTGCTCAACCTGGCCTTCTATCCCAACGAAAGAGGACCGTATAACTTCAATCCTAACCTTAATACCGACGGAACACTAGACAATCCCCACACACGTTGGGGAGGAATGATGCGCCGACTAGACAACAACGACTTTGAAGCAGCCAACATCGAATACATCGAATTTTGGATGCTCGACCCCTTTATCTACACCAACCGTCTGCCTAACGCTAGCGATTATGGTGGCGACTTCTACCTAAACCTAGGCGAAGTGAGCGAGGATGTGCTGCACGATGGTAAAAAATTCTATGAAAGCGGCATGCCTGTAGATGGTTCGCAAAGCTTTGTAACCACACAATGGGGTAAAATTCCCACTCAAGCCACCACAACTTACGCCTTTGCTACGTCGAGTGGCGCAAGAGCCTTACAAGATGTTGGGTTTAACGGATTAAATGATAACGAGGAGCGTTCGTTCCCCGCTTATCAATCGTTTCTTAACGCTGTGCGAGGCAATGTGAGTGCAGCAGTGTTCGACTCGATAAAAGCCGACCCCGCCAACGATAACTATCATTACTTCCGCGGGTCGGACTACGATCGCGCCGAACGCTCCATCCTTCAACGATACAAACGTATTAACAACCCGCAAGGAAACTCGCCCGACAGCGACCAACGAAGCGAAAGCTACGACACATCTTATAAAGTGACGCCCGATGTTGAAGACATCAACCAAGACTATACACTCAACGAATACGAGAAATATTACCAATACCACGTGTCGTTGCGCCCTGGAGACATGGTGGTGGGCCGCAATTTCATCGTTGACAAACGCGAAGCATCAGCCTCATTGCGCAATGGCAGCAACGAAAACGTAACCTGGTACCAATTTAGAATACCGCTTCACGAGTACGAAAAACGCTTCGGAGCCATCGCCGACTTCTCTAGCATTCGGTTTATGCGCATGTTCCTAACGGGCTTTAAACATCCCATCGTGCTGCGTTTTGGTTCGCTCGACCTGGTTAGAGGCGAGTGGCGAAGCTATCAACAAAACCTTAGCAACACGGCTGCACAAACAGGTAAGATGGCTGTGAGCGCCGTTAGCTACGAAGAAAACAGCGACAAAACACCCGTTAACTATATCCTTCCGCCTGGAATAGAACGCGGAGCCGACCCCAACCAGCCGCAAATGGTGGAAAACAATGAGCAAGCACTAAGCCTTGTTGTGGACAATCTAAGTCAGGGCGAAGCGAAAGCCGTGTACAAAAACACCACTATCGACCTGCGCCAATACCGTCGCTTGCAGATGTTTGTGCATGCCAATGCCCTTGAACCCAACGCCACGGCGCTGGCTAATGGCGAACTGTCGGTGTTTATCAGATTGGGTAGCGACTACAAAAGCAATTTTTATGAATACGACATTCCGCTATCGCTCACACCAGCACGCCGTTATAACGACCGCTCGTGGGCCGATAGTCGCGACGTTTGGCCCGAAGAAAACATGCTGGATGTGGCTCTCGACGTGTTTACCAACCTGAAAAAGGCACGCAACAAGGCGCGTGCCACGGGGCTGGCATCCTACACTTCGCTTTATAGTGCCTACGATACAGACCGTCCAAAAAACAAAATTAGCATCCTGGGTAACCCCACATTGGGTGAAGTAAAAACCATAATCATCGGCGTGCGCAACAATGCGGCATCGCAAAAAAGTGGCGAAGTGTGGGTAAACGAATTGCGACTAAAGGAATATGACAACGAAGGAGGATGGGCTGCACAAGGAAATCTCAACGTGCAACTATCAGATTTTGGAACGCTTAACCTGCAAGGACAATATATCACAGAGGGTTTTGGCGGACTGGAAGACGGTGTTGCCCAACGCGCTAAAGACAATTTTAAATCGTACAGCTTAACAACAAGTTTGGAACTAGGCAAGTTCTTCTCCGAAAAAGCAAATGTTTCGGCTCCTCTTTACTATTCGCGAACACAAGAAGAAACGACGCCTAAGTACAATCCGCTTGACACCGACCTGCGTTTTAAAGACGCTATTGAGGCTGCAAACCGACAAGAACGCGACTCGATAAAAAGCATTGCTGTGCGCCGAACCACCAATACTAACTTCTCTTTGTCGAATGTTCGTATCGGCATACAAAACAAACGCCACCCCATGCCCTACGACCCGGCAAACTTTTCGTTCTCGTATAGCAACTCATCACGATTAACAAGCGGCGAGACTACGGTGTACGAACGCGAAAACAACTGGCGAGCATCACTGGCTTATAACTGGACTCCTGTGTATAAACCCTTCGAACCGTTTAAGAATATTAAAAGCAAAAGCAAATGGCTAGACCTACTTAAACGCTTTGGGCTTAACTGGCTACCTCAAAATGTGGCGTTTAACTCGGACCTCAACCGCAACTATTACGAGCTGCAAGAGCGCGATATGGAAAGCGATGGGCACGAAAGATTGCCGCTTACCTTTAATTCGCAATTCCTTTGGAACCGCGATTTCTCTATTCGTTGGGACCTAACGCGCAACCTACATGCCAACTTCCAGAGTGCTACGCATGCCGAAGTGGAACAGCCTTACACGCCTGTAAACAAAGATTTATATGCCGAACGCTACCAGGCTTGGAAAGACTCGGTGTGGAACAGCATCAGAAGCATGGGCACACCGCTCGACTATAGTCAGCAGTTCACGCTCTCTTATCAACCACCAATCAACCTCTTGCCCATCTTTAACTGGGTGAACACCGACCTAACTTATAACTCCACCTACCGTTGGGTGCGTGGAACGCAGTTGGAAGACGGCTCTTCGCTGGGCAATACCATCGCCAATAACCGCGACTTAAACATCAACGCCAACTTCGACTTGGTGCGTTTCTACAACAATATTCCTTTCTTAAAGAAAGCCAACGAACGCTTTAACCGCGAAAATAACATGGCCGAACAAGATAAAAAACGCGAGGAAAAGCGAGCCGAACAACGCAAAAAAGCGCAGGAACGAAAGGCACTACAAGCGCGAATGAAGGAAAAAGGCATTACGCCCGATGCTCAAAAAACTGAAAATAACGAGGCCTTGGCACAACAACAGCGCAATAACTTGCCTAGAAACCGAAACAGTTTTGAGCAAGAAATTACGCTCATGCCCGACACCGCTATCACCATCAGCCATAACAAACACAGCAAACGACTCACCGTTTTGGCACGAACCGAAGATGGGAAACGCTTCCCACTGAAGTTTAAAACCAATGGCGAGAACAGCATTCGTATCCTTACGAAGGTGGACTCGGCACTTAAACTTAAACTTACTGTTACGCCACGACAACCCTTAGAGAAACAAGTGTGGTACGAAACGGCGCAATCGGTGGCACGTGTGCTGATGATGGTGCGCAATGTTAGCCTGTCTTACCGCAACCAATATGCCATGTCGCTGCCTGGTTTTATGCCTCGCATCGGCGACGCATTCGGTCAAACGCGCCTTCCTTCATCGCTTTCTCCAGGTTTAGACTTTGCTTTCGGACTCACAGACGATGATTATATCGGCAAGGCACGCGACCTAGGATGGCTGCTTAACAACGACTCTATTGCCACACCTGCAACAACCACTAAGACCGAAGACTTGCAATTGCGCATGACACTTGAGCCCGTGCGCAACCTGAAGATAGACTTGAACGCGTCGCGAATGCAAACCACGGCCCGTAACATTCAGTATATGTATGCCGGTACGCCTACAACGCAGAATGGAACGTTTATGATGACCACCATATCTATACGTAGCGCCTTCGAAGGAATGGGCTCGGCTGCCGATGGTTATCGTAGTGCATCGTTCGAAAGATTTTGCGATGCACTCGACTTATTCCGTACTCGCGTGCAAGCACAATACGAAGGGGTGCGCTATCCTGCTGGAACATCAATGCACGGAGCTGTGTTTAACGTGGCCAATGGCGATGTTGACCAGTATGGTTCGGATGTGATGATACCCGCATTCCTCAACACTTACACGGCCATGGGTGGTTCGTCGCTCAACATTTTCCCCACACTGGCACGCCTTTTGCCCAACTGGAATCTGCGTTATAGCGGACTGGGCAAGCTGCCTTGGTTTCGCGAGCACTTTAAAAGCGTGAACATCAACCACGGATATAAAAGTATTTACGCCGTTGGCGCATACGCCTCATACAACACTTTTGTGGAATACATGGACGGACTGGGCTTTATCAGCGACGTAACAACAGGAAATCCGCTGCCACGAAGTATGTTTAATGTGGCTAATGTGAGCATCAACGAGGCGTTCTCGCCTTTGCTGGGCGTGGATGTCACGTTCAACAACAACCTCACAGCTAAGGTGGAATACCGCTCAACACGTGTGCTTAATCTCAGTATGACCAGTGTTCAGATTAACGAAGCCGTGAGTAGAGACTGGGTTGCAGGCATGAGTTATCGCATTAACAACTTCAAATTCTTTGGATTAACGGCCTCACGCGCTAAGAAATCAAAGAACAAACGCTCCGATGCCAACAACAACGCTAGTGAGAACAATTCGAGAGGCAACACCAACCACGACTTGAACATGCGACTCGACTTAAGTTATCGCCAACAAGCGAGCATTAGCCGAGACATCGCCAGCAGAACAAGTACTGCCAGCAGTGGAAATAAAGCGTTTAAGATGAGTTTTTCGGCTGATTATACCCTATCGCGACTGCTCACTATGAGCTTTTATTACGACAGACAGACCAACACGCCCTTGCTAAGTAGCAATAGTTACCCCACAACTACGCAAGATTTTGGGCTAAGTCTCAAGTTCTCGCTCACCCGATAGACGCCTTTGAGGCATCAAGAGTTTGGTTGGCCTTGCACTATGAAGCTAAAACGCAGTTTGCAAAAGCGCAGCAAACCTTACATACAACAAAAAAAGGCAGAAAAGTGGATGTCGCAAGAACAAACGTTGAGATAAAATAACCCCCAAAGAGGGCACTAACCAACCAGCACTTGCATCCACCTTTCTGCCTTTTCGCCCCAAAGCGGGCAACGAGGGCTAAAAGTTTGCTCTTAATTCTTCTTCACTTTAAATTGCATCACCTTAGGAAGTTTCACCCATTTGCGGTCTACCACTATTTTAATATGGCTGCCTTCCCCTTGTTTTAGCGTAAAAATGCTATCATTATCTTTCTCCAATTTAGCTTCCAAGTCTTCGCTACCATAGTCGTTAATGATAGCAAGTTTTGCCTCATTGTCTTTATTAAGCTTCGCATCGGTGATTAGCCACAGCCGCGTGTCGCGCTTAGAGCCAAGATATCCTGGCAATTTACCAAAGAGTTCCTGACCACGGGGCAACACATCATTATCATAAAAGTTGATGCGAAGATACACTTGGTACTCTTCGTTATACAAATAACCCTTGAAACTCTGCTGTTGCTGACCGTAGCCAACTAGCGAAAACAGCGCCATTAGCATGGAAATAAACAACTTTTTCATCACATCACACTCCTTTCATCGTCAAAGATATACGGTTACGTTTGATGTCTACCTCAACAACCTTCACTTGAACATGCTGATGAAGCTTCACCACTTCAGCCGGGTCGGCAACAAAACGATTGGCCAACTGCGACACATGCACCAATCCGTCTTGATGAACACCCACATCAACAAAGGCACCGAACTTGGTGATATTGGTAACAATACCTGGCAAAAGCATGCCCGGAACCAGGTCGGCAACGGTATGCACACGCTCGTCGAAGGCAAATTCTTCGAGGTCTTCACGTGGGTCGCGCCCTGGTTTCTCTAGTTCGGCCACAATATCATTGAGTGTAGGCATGCCCACTTCGGCCGTTACGTATTTCTCTAGCGGTATTTGCCTAATCTTTTCGTTGCTTCCGATAAGCTCGCCCACCGAGCAACCCAAGTCTTTAGCCATATTTTCCACCACGGCATAACGCTCTGGGTGTACCGCACTGTTGTCTAAAGGGTTTTTAGCACCATCAACACGCAAAAAACCTGCACACTGTTCGAAGGCTGCCGGACCCAATCGGGGCACCTTTTTTAATTGTGCACGCGAGGTGAATGCTCCATTTTCGCGGCGATAATCCACAATATTCTTGGCCAAAGTGGGGCCCAATCCGCTGATATAAGTAAGCAGATGCAGGCTAGCAGTGTTTACATTAACCCCCACAAGGTTAACACAACTTTCCACAGTGGTGTCCAAACTCTTCTTCAATTTAGTTTGATCCACATCGTGTTGATATTGTCCCACGCCGATACTCTTGGGGTCAATCTTCACCAATTCGGCCAGTGGGTCCATCAATCGCCTACCAATCGACACCGCACCGCGCACCGTTACATCCTCATCAGGAAACTCGTCGCGAGCCGTTTTAGATGCCGAATACACCGAAGCACCATCTTCGCTCACCACATACACGGGTATTCTGGGGTGCGCATCGTTGCCCGCAAGGCGCAAGATATCTGCTGTTTCGCGACTAGCAGTGCCATTACCCACGGCAATAGCCTCTACTTTAAAGCGACCAGCAATCTTTTCGAACTCCATTTTGGCCGCATGCTCATTGCCACGAGGCGTAAAGGGATACACAACATCATGATAAAGCAAGTTGCCTTGTGCGTCTAAGCACACCACTTTGCAGCCCGTGCGTATGCCAGGGTCAACACCCATCACGCGTTTTTGGCCCAACGGCGCGGCTAGAAGCAGCTGACGCAAGTTGAGCGAGAACACACCGATGGCCTCTTCGTCGGCTTTTTCCTTGCTAGCCGCCGCAAATTCGTTTTCCACCGAGGGTTCAATCAGTCGTTTATAAGCATCGGCCACAGCCTCTTCCACCAACTTTGCGCAAGCGCCACGGCCTTTAACATAATGGCGTTGCAAGCGTTCGGTGGTTTCTTCGCCGTCGATTGTGATGTTCACCCGCAGAAATCCCTCGCTTTCGCCACGTCTCATAGCCAGTAAACGATTGCCATTGCATCGCCGAAGTGGTTCAGAAAAGTCGAAATAGTCGGTATATTTTTGCGCCCCTTCCTCGTCTTTCTTCGCGGCAATCACCTTCGACGAGATGATGGCTTCGCGTTTAAAGGCGTTGCGCACTTGTTGTCGGGTTTGTTCGTTTTCACTAATGGTTTCGGCAATGATGTCTTGCGCGCCCTTAATGGCGGCATCAACATCTTTTACCTCGCCTTTAACGTAGGCTCGTGCCACGTTTTCGGGGTTGGGTTCGCGTTGCAACAAGATGATTTGCGCCAAGGGTTCTAGCCCCTGTTGGCGTGCCACCTGCGCGCGAGTACGGCGTTTGGGCTTATAAGGCAAGTATATATCTTCGAGCGTAGTGCTGTCCCATGTGTTGTCAATACGACCTTTCAGCTCGGGCGTAAGCTTGCCCTGCTCGTCAATTGTTTTGCAAATGGTTTCCTTACGCTTTGCAAGTTCGGTGAGTTTGTCTTTCCATTGGCTGATATTAGCAATCTGCACCTCGTCCAGTCCGCCGGTTTTCTCTTTACGATAACGGCTGATAAAGGGTATAGTGCAACCCTCATCGAGTAGTGCGAGGGTGTTAGCCACCTTTGTTTGGTTAAGTTCAAGGCTCGTGGCGATGATATTTGCGTATTCGTTCATAAATGCAAAGATACAAAAAAACGCTGTCCGCGTAAAGTTGGACAGCGTTTTTTATAAAATTTAGTTCAGGGGAAAAAGACTTCTCTAAGATGTTAAGGGCCTCTTTAAAGGGATCAAGCGCGATGGTTTTAGACCAAAAGCGGCATTGGTTTACTCGGCTAGAAGAATTGATAAGAAAGACCCAAACAACAAGAAGGGCAGTGAAAACTTGTTGGCCTAGCCATTTTTTAAATGAACATGTTTACCAATTAACGAGTAGACTAGTTAACAAGCACAGCCAACCTTCACCTTTTCATCCTTTCAATCTTTCTCCTTTAGAAGTTTTCTGCCTTCAGTTCAAAGAAAGCTTGGGGATGCAAGCAAACGGGACACACCTGCGGAGCTTTCTTTCCAACTACCACATGACCGCAATTGCGGCATACCCAGATGCAATCGCCATCGCGCGAGAACACCAAAGCGTCTTCAATGTTCTTCAAAAGCTTGCGATAACGTGCCTCGTGCGTCTTCTCAATCTCGCCAACCTTTCTAAATTTGATGGCAATTTCTTTAAAACCTTCTTCTTCGGCCTCTTTAGCCATACGCTCATACATGTCGGTCCACTCGTAGTTTTCGCCTTCGGCGGCAATCTTCAAGTTCTCGCTGGTGTTGCCAATCTCGCCGCCATGCAGGTACTTATACCACAGTTCGGCATGTTCTTTCTCGTTGTGAGCCGTCTCTTCAAAGATGGCAGCAATCTGTTCGAAACCATCTTTCCTTGCTTTCGAAGCAAAGAAAGTGTATTTGTTGCGGGCCATACTTTCGCCAGCAAACGCCTCTTGCAGGTTTTTCTCAGTCTTTGTTCCTTTTAACTCTTTCATAATGTTCTTGTTTTTGTATAAATTCTTTGTATAATTTCGTCGGCCTTACGCCGTTCTTAATTTGTGTCTCAGTCTTATTCGATGCAAAGGTAGTGAAAATAACACATAGCCGAGCATATATTGCACGAAAATTTATGCGGTTTTTAAAGCTTACTTCGGCGTTCAATAGCTCTTCGCATTACGGTGGATAGTGTTCAAAAGGAGTGGCACATCACTCATATACCGGCGATTTCAGAACAACATACTACAAGCCGCCAATAACTCTAAACGATTTCGAGGATACACTTTGGGCATTAGGGCTGTTTGTGACTTCAAACAACTTATAAATTGGGGTAAAAAGGAAGACGGCGAAGAACACGAACAACAACTAAGCGTTGGTGCGACGCGTTAAAAATGGCGGTAGAAAATAAGCTTTGAAAGGCGTGGTTAAGGCCAAAATGCGATATACCAGCAAAGCATACCACTCCCCTCTCCCTTTTGCGAGGAGACGTGGGAGGACTGTTCACATTTTATAGCGGGGCAACGGCGAGGCGTTTCACATCATTTCCGAGCATCTAGCGAGCTGCGTTTGTTGCGATGATAGCTACGATATTCATCGAGCGGTATTTCAACATCGGGTTCAACCAGTGTGCCTTCGTGAGGCAAAGCAAACTTCATATACCTAATATTAAGGCCTCGTGCAATCCACATACTTTCGTAATAAGTCTGGATTGCGAGTATTGTGGCTGTTTCTTCATCGATGCCAGACGTATGATATAGGTCGTCTGTGCTAAACAGCAGGTTTAGTTTGTTAACCGCCACCACGTGTTGGGTGTAGGTAAAGAGGAAGTTCGAATCGGTTTTTAGATGCACCACGCCATTGTTTTGCAAAAAACGGCGATAACGTTCAAGAAAAAACGTACTAGTAAGTCGTTTGTGCACGTTCTTCATTTGTGGGTCGCTAAAGGTGAGCCAAAGGCCTTGCACCTCGTTGGGAGCAAAAAAGCGGTCGATAATCTCAATATTGGTGCGCAAGAAAGCCACGTTTTTCAGCCCCTTTTCCAAAGCCATTTTAGCCCCTTTCCACATGCGTGCGCCCTTAATATCCACCCCAATGAAGTTGGTATTGGGATAAAGTTTAGCCAATTCAACGGTGTATTCACCCTTTCCGCAGCCCAATTCTAGTACGATGGGGTTGTCGTTATGAAAATAATCGTTGCGCCATTGTCCGCGCATAGTAAAGGGTTTGTTATCAATTACCGAATAAGGATATTGGAAAACGTTGCTAAACGTCTCCATCTCGGCGAATTTTTCTAATTTTCCTTTGCTCATTTTCTTGGGTAAGGAGTGGGGTTAAGGGTTTATTTATTGTTGTTTGGATTGGGCCTATTAAGTCTCAGCACCATTCTTTTTGCGCTGTTAGAGGCTTATGTTCAGCGTTGGGGCTAGTTTTTTGTGTCTTTTGCTAGTCAATCACCACTGTTGTCCAGCCGTGTTTGTCTTCGGCTATACCATATTGTATGTCTCGCAGCAGGTTATAAAGGCGAGTAGACACTGGTCCAGGCTTACCATCGGCACTGAAAGTGTAGCAATGCCCAGTCTCCATATCGTCGAGATAAGATATCGGACTGATTACGGCGGCTGTTCCACAAGCTCCTGCCTCGTCGAATGTGTCTAATTCTTCTTCGGCGATGGGTCGTTGTTCCACCTCCATACCCAAGTCGCGCGCCAGTTGCATCAAGCTGTTATTAGTGATGCTGGGCAAGATAGACGAAGACTTGGGTGTAAGATATTTATTGCCTTTAATCGCAAAGAAGTTAGCAGCTCCGCACTCGTCAACATATTTTTTTTCTTTTGCATCGAGATAGAACTCGCTTGCATAACCTTTCTCGTGAGCCAACGCGTTAGCTCTAAGCGAAGCCGCATAGTTGCCACCAACCTTGTACATACCTGTACCCAGCGGGGCCGAGCGGTCGAAATTGCGCACAATAACATAAGGATTGGTAGAAAATCCGCCTTTAAAATAGGGGCCAACGGGTGTAACAAAGATAAGGAAGAGATATTCTGCGGCTGGTTTTACTCCCACTTGTGCACTTGTTCCGATAATCAAGGGGCGAATATAGAGCGCTGCCTTGCTCTCGTAGGTGGGCACATAGTCTTGATTAAGGCGTATCACGCGTGTTACCATCTCTTCAAAAAGTTCGATGGGCACGGTGGGCATCATGATGCCGTTACAGGTTTGTTGCAGTCGGGCTGCATTATCGCGCATTCGAAACACACGCACTTTGCCGTCAGGGCAGCGGTAAGCCTTCAGTCCTTCGAAGGCTTCTTGTCCGTAATGCAAGCATGTTGCAGCCATGTGCAGTTTCAAATACTCGTCAGAGCAGGTCTCTATTTCTCCCCACTTAGCATCGCGATAATAACACCTCACGTTGTAGTTGGTGGGTATATAGCCAAAACCAAGGTCTGCCCAATCTAAATTCTTCATGTCGTTATGCTATTTTCGTTGCCTTCGCCAGCAGCTATTTTTAATTCTTAGCGCTACGAAGGACTTTGTTTTTGTTGTTTTATTATATATAAGGCTGGCTCTAAAATCGCATAAGCGATGTTTAGAACCAGCCACAAAGGTAATCATTTAACAGCACCCCTGCAACCCTTTTATCGCGATTTATCAAGTCGCTCCTTATTTATAAGTGGGCCGTTGCGGGGGCTTGGGCTGTGCATCGCGGGCTTTATTCTTGGCCCTGCACCACCATTTTGCGCTTTACATTTTTTAATTCTATATTTAGATTTCCTCCTTTACTGGGTAACAATACTAGTCGTTTAAACCGAACATCATCTATTTGGCTAATCTCTCCACTTCCAACAACCTCTACATGGTTTACCATTGCTTTGTCGGTGGGTACAAATTCGGTATCTCCTGCGTATTCGTTTTCGGGGTCTAAGCCCAATTGCACTTTCATCACATTTATTTGTGCACTATTAAGGTCTACTCTATAAACATCGTTCAGCACCAAAGAGTCTAGTTTAAAAGCACTAGTAAACTTTAATTCGCCTTTTGAATTAACCGTAATGCTGCGTGTTTTGCCTGTTCCGATATAAACATTGTGCCCCGCAGGTTGGTTAACCACAAGGCTTCCGGGTAAGGTATTAACTATAATGCGCGCCTTATTTCTTTCATCATAATTGCGGTCTAACACTTTTCGAACTTTACCATCGATGCCTTTCACCTGGTAAACAATCTTTCCATTCGATACAGCCTCATCAACATCGGCCTTTCCATCGGGTCCGTACAAGAATTTTAAGTAATAGCCGTCGTTAGTCTGCACCGAATCGGATAACGCATAATAGAGCACATTATCTTTTTGCCACACCTTCAGCACCTCGTCGGGATAAATAACCGAGCATTGAGAGGCATCGTTAACATAATTCACTTCTACTGTAAAAGCAATATTGTTATCGCTAGAATAATCCGCGTTTGAACTATCGTTATAAGCAATTACCGTCACGGGGGCAATACGTTTTTCTATTGTGCGGTCAAGATAAAATCCCTTCCCGTCTTCTGCCACGTCATCGTAAGAAAACTTTGCGTCACCAAGGGCTTGCCCCCATATGCCCACATTAGCCACCACCAATGCACACACAAAATAACCCACTATCCATACCTTTGAACGCTTAAACGAAAACTCGTCTATCACTTCCAAATCTTTGAAGCCCAAATAAGACAGCCACCACAAGAAAGGAACAGAAAGCCAAGCAAACCAATAAAGGCTTCTTATTAGCAAACTGTAGCTGTAATCTAGATGACGTCCGCCCAAAAAGAGTGTGAGAGAACCGCCCCAAAACATCAAGAAGAGCAGCATTGTGGTTTTGAGTGTGGGACGCCGCATAAAGAAAACGCTACCCACAACATACACAGCCGTAACCCAAAAATAAAGCAACCATGCTGGAGATAAATCCCAATCAAGAAAATTTGAGTAAGCAAAGATGGGCACAAAGTGTAATTCTATTTCGGGAAAAACCGAACCAACAAGTACCACTCTAAGGGTTTCGGCCGCATACATGCAGACTAGATAGGTAACTAGATATAGGGGTACACAGATAACCCAACGCGCTAGCCAGTTTTCGAAAGGCGTAACGGGGAAGGCAAGGGCACTTATGCGTTCGGCTTTTCTTCGTGCGCCACTCATCAAATCAGATGCAAAGATAGAGCCCGACACTAATAGCGAGATGGCATAACAAACGAAAAGGATTTCAAAACCCCTGTCGGAAGATGTATGATTATCGTACGATGATATCGAAACTAAAAATTCTATCATTAGCATACTGCCAAAGAGTATGCCCACACGCATTACACTGGTGCGCCAACGCTCTACAAGTAGTTTATTGAGATAGGCCCCAAAGCGCGAAAAACTAAAGTTATTGTTGATATTGCTCATTATTGTTGTGCCATTTTTTGATTAATCCTCTCGTTAAAAAAGCGTTCTAGGTCTACATTCCCATCGGGGAAAATGCTCTTGATGTCGGCATTGGCCAATATCTCGCTATCGTCGAACATCACGATATGCTCTAACACTTGCTCTATGTCTTTCACTTGGTGGGTTGAAACCACAAAAATGCTATCAGACGTGTGGCCCTCGCTAAGGAATTGCCTAAATTGGGCCTTGCCTGGAATATCCAATCCGTTGGTGGGTTCGTCCATTAAAAGCACGCGGGTGTGAGTGGCCATGGCAAAACTCATATACACTTTCTTGCCTTGACCTAAAGAAAGATTGCCCAAATTCACATCTTCGTTCATGCCAAAAACACTTAAATAGCGCTTTAGGTCGTCGTAAGAAAAACGTGGATAGAACACACTGTTTACGCGAATGTATTCGGAGAGCGACACGCGCGGCAACTCGTACTCGTCGGGAACAATAAATATATCGGTGGTGGTTTCGGGGCGACGCTTGCGCACATCGCAACCATCTAGCATCACCAAGCCACTTTGGGGACGCAACAAGCCTGCCATAAGATACAATAGCGTGGATTTACCTGCTCCATTGGGCCCTAACAAACCGTAGATGTGGCCTGGAGCGAAGTTGGCAGAGAAATTCTCGAATATATTACCCGACTTCTTATACGCAAACGTTAGGTTGTCTATTTCTAACATGGGTTTCGTTTATGGTGTTTAAAATAATATTGTCGTTGTTAAGCGCGCGCCTAGTCTGCTCTCTGCACCTTTATGTGGGCTTTACCACACAAGGGCTACTCTCTATCGGGGGAATGGCCACGCCAATGCGCACAAAGGTCGTAAAAAAAAACAACAAAACAAACTTTTACCCAATCTTTTTGCACCTCTTTTTAAACAAACCATAGGCGTCACTTGAAGGCGCTTAGTTTTATTGTTCTATTAGCCAATGTAAACTTTTTCAACATGGCCTTGCACGTACTCCTTATTATATAGTGCACACTCTTTTCTATATTAGGGGCAAGAACGCTGCTACGCACGGTCTCAAGTACGCCCTTAACGTTCGATATATCAAGTCCTTTAAACTATTCTCCGCAATACAAAAGTGCCCCTTCGAAAATAAAACCCTAAACAACCATCACAATAAAGTTGCTTTCACAGACTTATATTACAACATTTTATTACCTTTGCAACAATTATTTGATTAATATCAAAACATAACACCATGATACAGAAGTACGATTTCCTCGTCATCGGCGGTGGTATCGCTGGCATGTGCTACGCGCTTAGTGTGGCAAACAGTGGGAAGGGAAAGGTTGCCCTTGTGTGTAAAACCACTTTAGACGAAGCCAACACGGCCAAAGCACAGGGCGGTGTGGCTGCCGTTACCAACCTTGCTGTAGACAATTTTGAAAAACACATCAACGATACGATGGTCGCAGGCGACTATATATCGGATTTGGATGCGGTGAAACACGTTGTTTGCAATGCACCAAAAGCCATTAACGCGCTTGTAAACTGGGGTGTAAACTTTGATAAAAACAATAATGGCGAATACGATTTACACCGCGAAGGAGGACACAGCGACTTTCGTATTCTTCATCATGCAGACGACACAGGGTTCGAAATTCAACGCGGACTGATGGAGGCTGTGAGACAAAACAATAACATCACCGTGCTAGAAAACCATTATGCCGTTGAGATTATCACACAACATCACTTGGGTGTGCAGGTTACGCGCCGAACCAACAACATCGAATGCTTCGGGGCTTATATCCTTAACCCTACTACGCAAAAGGTCGACACCTTTTTAAGTAAGGTTACGCTACTGGCTACTGGTGGCGTGGGCGCTCTCTACTCTACCACCTCCAACCCCGTTATTGCCACTGGCGACGGCATCGCTATGGCTTATCGTGCTAAAGCAACGGTGAAAGACATGGAGTTTGTGCAGTTTCATCCCACTGTGCTTTACAATCCTGCCGAAACTCATCCAGCTTTCCTCATTACCGAGGCTATGCGCGGCTATGGCGCTGTGCTTAAACTGCCTAATGGCAACGAGTTTATGCATAAATACGACGAGCGACTATCGTTGGCTCCTAGAGACATCGTGGCTAGGGCTATCGACCACGAAATGAAAATTCACGGACTGGACTTTGTGTGCCTTGACCTCACACACAAAGATGCTGAAGAAACGAAACGACATTTCCCACATATCTACCAAAAATGCTTGAGCATTGGTATCGACATCACCAAACAATTTATTCCTGTTTGCCCTAGCGCCCATTATATGTGTGGGGGCATTAAGGTGAATAAAAACGGGGAAAGTTCCATTCACCGACTTTATGCCGTGGGCGAATGCTCGTGCACGGGTCTACATGGTGGCAACCGGCTTGCTAGCAACTCGCTTATCGAGGCTGCTGTGTATGCACAATCGGCTGCCGAACACGCCCTAAACACAATAGACAACTATAACTTTAACACCCTGGTGCCTGAATGGAACGACGAAGGAACATTAACCAACGAGGAACATGTACTCATTACACAGTGTATAAGAGAGGTGGGCGAAATTATGAGCAATTACGTGGGTATCGTTAGGAGCGACCTACGACTGAAAAGAGCGTGGAACAGACTGGACTTGCTTTACGAAGAAACAGAAGAACTCTTTAAACGCGTTACGGCTACTAAAGATATTTGCGAACTCCGCAATATGATTAACGTGGGCTACCTCATTACCCGACAGGCCATTGAACGCAAAGAAAGCCGAGGACTGCACTTCACCGTGGATTATCCTAAACATGCATACGACCAACGATGAACGTATAAATACTTAAAACGCACAAAAACAAATGCTGATTGCGATATTGTTGTACATAAACTAAAAACAAATGATTGATAACAAATGGCTGGAAAAGGGCTTCATCGACGAACCCATACCTGAACAAATAGACATCAAGGCCGAAATACGCAGGATGTGCAAAGAAAAAAATGCCCTTATCATGGCGCATTATTACACTGAAGGCGTAATACAAGAGGTGGCCGACTTTATTGGAGACAGTTTGGCGTTGGCACAGAAGGCTGCAACGACAGATGCCGACATCATCGTTATGTGCGGGGTGCACTTCATGGGCGAAACCAATAAAATTCTTTGCCCCAATAAAAAGGTGCTCATCCCAGACCTCAATGCTTCGTGTTCGCTGGCCGAAAGCTGTCCTGCTGACGAATTTGAAAGGTTTGTTATGGCGCATCCGGGCCATATAGTGGTGAGCTATGTTAACACCACTGCGGGAACAAAGGCGGTTACCGATGTGGTGGTTACAAGTAGCAACGCTAAACAAATTGTTGATTCGCTACCGAAAGATGCTCCCATCATCTTTGGCCCTGATTGGAATCTTGGCAATTACATCAATTCGCTTACTGGTAGGCACATGGTGCTATGGAATGGTGCATGCCATGTGCACGAAAAATTCTCGGTTGAAAAGATTTTAAAACTCAAAAAACTACATCCCGGAGCTAAAATTCTGGCGCACCCCGAATGCAAAGGGCCTGTTGTTAACATCGCCGACAAAGTGGGTAGCACTGCTGCACTGTTGAAATTCAGTATTGACGACGAGGCGCAAATCTTTATTGTGGCTACCGAAAGCGGCATTCTTAACGAGATGCAAAGACTTGCACCTCACAAAACCTTTATACCCGCACCACCCGACGATAGCACTTGTGCTTGCAACGAATGCAATTATATGAAACTTATCACCCTGAACAAACTCTATAATTGCCTGAAATACGAATGGCCCTACATCGAGGTGCAACCCGAGGTGGCACTAAAAGCCATCAAACCCATTGAGAGAATGTTGGAAATCTCTAAACAACTTGGTTTATAATCTTAATTTAAAATTTATCATGTTATCTGTAGAAGAACTTAACGACCGACTTATCGAACTGGCTTTTAGTGAGGATATTGGCGACGGCGACCACACCACCCTTTGCTGTATCCCTGCACAAGCCAACGGCGAAAGCCGATTACTCATTAAAGAAGAAGGCATCTTGGCTGGTGTAAAGGTGGCGCAACAGGTGTTTCACCACTTCGACCCCGAACTGCAAATTGAGGTCTTTATCGAAGATGGTGCACATGTTAAGCCGGGAGATGTGGCAATGAGTGTGAAAGGAAAAACAAGAAGTCTTTTGCAAACTGAACGCTTGATGCTGAATATTTTACAACGCATGAGTGGTATTGCCACTATGACGCATAAATACCAACAAGCACTGATTGACGCTGGCACTAAAACACGCGTGCTCGACACCCGAAAAACAACGCCTGGCATGAGAATGCTTGAAAAAGAAGCCGTGAAAATTGGTGGCGGCACAAACCACCGCATCGGGCTTTTCGACATGATTCTCTTAAAAGACAACCACATCGATTTCTGCGGTGGCGTGCACAATGCCATCTCCATGGCCAAAAAATATTGCAAGGAACATGGCAAGGAGCATTTGAAGATTGAATGCGAGGTAAGAAATTTCGACGAACTTAATGAGGCTCTAAACGAGGGATGCGACCGTATTATGTTTGATAACTTCACTCCCGAAGATACGCGGAAGGCGGTGGAGATGGTTGGCGGACGCTGCGAAACGGAATCGAGCGGCGGCATCACCTTTCAAACCATGATTCCTTACGCTCAAGCTGGGGTAGACTTTATCTCGTTTGGCGCACTTACGCATAGCGTAAAAGGTCTGGACATGAGTTTTAAGGCCACAAAATAGCACTTGGCTCAAAAGGTTTTCTGGCACTGTTGCCTTTATTTTTATCTGGATTTCTAACTACTGCGTGGTAGTTGGAAATCCTTTTTTATTTCACTTTCTCGATTAAAAAGTTGCGCACACTTCACACCCCAAATAGGTAGCTAACCGCCACTTCATACCCTATAGCAAGGCAAAAGGCTTGGCCTTTCAAAACAGTTGCTCGCATCGCAATGTTAATTCTGTTTCTTTTATTTTACAAAATACCCTCGCCAGCACAGCACCTTCTAGCGAAAATAAAGCCCTAAAACATGCTTTTTAACTCTAATTTTGGCTTTTCAGATTTTATTTTTCCGTCGGTTGTTAGGCCAAAAGCTGCAAAAAGTACGTTTTTGCCTTTCTATTTTCGCCCCAATCATCATTTTTTTGCGCTCCGCAAGACAAATTTTAGTAAGCAAAAATACACTATTCTCGACATTTTTAACCACTAAAAGCGCAAAACAACGTCACATTGCAAGCACACAACAATGCACGTAAGGCGAAATATGCAGCATTTGTCTTGCGTTTTGTAGGAGTTAGCATTGCATTTAGCACGAGTTAGCATTGCATTTAGCACGAGTTAGCACTGCATTTAGCACGAGTTAGCACTGCGTTTTGTAGGAGATAGCACTGCGTTTTGCTGCAAATAGCCCACATCTTCGCCAAAACAGCGGTATTTTAAATCTAAAACACATTATTTTCTACTTACCCGTCATAGCCTTTTTGCAGTGCGACAAACCTTCGCGAGAATCGATTATTTGCGCACGAGTGAGCGTTTGCTTGCAAAAAAGGCACTCATAATGTTAAAATTCTTACTTTTTATTTTACATATAGTCCATAATAAAAAAGCATCAACCCCTAATAAGTAGCAACACTAAACTTTCCTACGCCACCTTCGCACACCCTAGAGCAACGATAGTGCTGTGTGGTGTTTAACGATAGATCAACTTTGAAGGTTATTCGCCACACATTTATTGGATAAACGTGCCTATAAACACTAAAATTCGTCAACCCACTCACCTTTTCACGATGTTTAACCATGCTTCTTAATACATCCTAAAGAGGAAAAGAATGTTTGGCATTTAGGATGGATATAATTAACTTTGTGAACAGCATATACTAAACAATGTAGAACATTTGTATTGTGCTACGACTGTAAACAATCTCAATTAGGAGGCATTGCTGGATGTTTAAACCTTGAATACAGTTACCTTAAAACGAGCATTCGTGGGCAACAACAGGATAGGAGAACCAAAAAAACAACCAAACATTTTGGAGAACTTAATACAATAACTTATGAACAGAAACCTCTTTTGGGTTGGCTTGCTCTTCGCAATTTTGCCAACAAGCACCTTTGCACAGAAACAACGTTCGCAAACGTTTAAGGAGAAATACACTTTGAAAGAAGCTGTTGTCCTTAGCCGACACAACATACGCGCACCGCTCTCTACTAAAGGTAGCTTGCTCGAAAAGGTTACAACACATCCCTGGTTTGAATGGACTGCTGGAGCTAGCGAACTAACCACGCGCGGCGGTGCATTAGAAAACCAATTTGGCCTTTACTTTCGCAAATGGCTGGTTGACGCAGGATTGTTTAAAGAAAACGCCAACCCCACAACCAACGAAGTAAACGTTTACGCCAATAGTATGCAACGCTGCATCGCAACGGCCAACTATTTTAAAACGGCGCTCTTCCCCGTGGGAGATGTTAAGGTTAACCATCGCTTTGTACCAAGCAAAATGGATCCCGTGTTCTTTCCACGACTAACCAAAATAAGCAAATCGTTTAAAGCACAAGCTTTGAAAGAAATCGCTGCAATGGGTGGCAAAAAAGGTATTGTGGGCATTAACGAGGACCTGAAAGAATGCTATGAAATAACGGCAAAGGTGCTAGACCTTAAAAATTCGCCTGCTTGCAAACAAGACAACTTGTGCGCTTTCGACAACTATAACACCCAAATTATTTTGGAAAAGGGCGACGAACCCCGCATGAAAGGCTCGCTGAAGGATGCCAATACTTGCTCGGATGCACTTATTCTGCAATATTATGAAGAGCCCAACGCAAAGAAAGCGGCATTTGGACACAACATAACATTGACCGACTGGACCAAGATTGCGAAGATTAAAGACGTGTATGGCGATGTGCTTTTTGCTGCTCCTACGGTGGCTGTTAACGTGGCACATCCCCTATTGGTGTATATGTACGACGAACTGTCGGATAAAGACCGTAAGCTTTCTTTCCTCTGCGGACACGACTCGAACATTGCTTCGGTTACTGCTGCCCTTGAAGTGGAACCCTACGACCTGCCCAACTCTATCGAAAAGAAAACACCTATTGGCTGTAAACTGGTTTTTGAGAAGTTTGAAGGTAAAGACGGACAAATGTATTGCGACATCAACCTCACCTATCAGTCTACCGACCAACTGCGCAACATCGCCATGCTTGGCCTAAACAATCCTCCACAAATATTCCCCATCGCGCTGAAAGGCTTGCAAAAGAATGCCGATGGATTGTATCTGCTTAACGATGTAAAAGCTAGATTTATGAAAGCCATTCGCGCATATGATAAGATTGAAGACGAATTTTAAAGCCTCTAAACCCTAAGCTATAAACAAAAAGTTCAGATGCACGCACAATACATGCTTTAAACCAAGCCCCAACAGCGGCTTATGTTATGGGCTAACACCACGGCAAAGCACTTTTAGATGTGCATCACACCTCAACATGAGGGGTAAACAATGCTGTTAAGCAAACACAATGGTGAACATGTCGCCTACCGCAACATGGCCAAAACGAAGCGGCAACGCTTCGCATCCACGGCCATGGCAAGGGGTAAAGAGTTGTTTCA
This sequence comes from Hoylesella shahii, assembly GCF_937990675.1. Lineage (NCBI taxonomy): Bacteria > Pseudomonadati > Bacteroidota > Bacteroidia > Bacteroidales > Prevotellaceae > Hoylesella > Hoylesella shahii. The sequence goes on from NZ_CALKQY010000032.1 coordinate 66,549, forward strand.
AAACACGAGACCACTCCATCCCAACATTGCACAGCGACATCTGCACAGCTAAACGCTGAGCAACCACACCATGTAGGCGCAGGATTAGACACATCAACATCCAAGTTTGAGAATTAGGGAATGGTGTCTTCGCAGACAATCTGTCTTTTAGCGCCAACAACATTGCCCAGTATTGCCCTCATTGCTAAAGTGCTTTGCCATTGTTTTAAAAAACGTTGCACATGCCATATTTGCCTCCCCCACACATTTTAGCTTGTAAAAGGAAAGCAAAGCTGCACATGCGCAACGTTTTTTTAACAAAACACCAACCAGGGCGCATAGAAGAGTAGAAATATTGCAAACAATGACTCTAAGATTTGTTATTATTGGCCTCCCCTATTGAACTTGCTCTCTCGATTTATAGAAATATTAAAAGTCAATAGTACTTCAGGCCGTAAAATAATATGACATCACCAACTTAACAGATGGCATCTAATCGTTGTGTTGACGCTCATAAGCAAGCCTCTATTAGTACCAAAACGAACTGGCATGAGAATTGAGTTTTTCAGTTGGATGGCTTGATTGGTGACATTAAAGAGGACTCACAATGATAAAACTTTTACTGAAAAGCTGCATCAATCTTGGCATAAGATGCTTTTGGTGTTTGTACTAGACAAATAAAGGAGGGGCTTTCACTTACATTCAACGCAATAAACGGCCGAATGGTACGTTATTGTTATAAACTGTTGGTAGCCTTAACAAGGGTAGATTGCTGGCACCTTGGCAATTCAAACGAAAAGATGACCATTAGCTTGCGATAATAATAAACTAGAAGTACAATCACATCTTCAACAAAGAAACTATGCGTATTAATCACTTCGAGTATTTCACTTTCACATACTTAGATTGTCCAATAGAGAAAATAGACGACTATGTTCAAAAGAAATTGGGAGACAGTGGAAAGTACAAAATAACACGCACACCATTTAAATTCGACCTATACGAAAGATGTCCGCCAAAAGGGGGTGCACATTTTGAAAAGCTATACTTCTTTGCTCCTAAGACATGTGAGGATAAGTGCATAATGTTCTCAAACTATCCTGATGGATTTAGCTCGCTGGTTTATAACATATCAGATGCTTTAAAAATAAAAGCTTATTGTTTCCAAATCAGCACAAACAACGCCCCTGATGCTATGAACGCTTTCAGGTACATTGAAAATGGGAAAGAAGTACGGATTGTCTACGCAATGAAAGATCCAAAATGGAATTTTTACTGCCATGGGGAAATCCAACCATTTGAAGACAAAGAGCTGTATCAACGAAAAATGATAAAACGAAGACTAGACAAAGAGGCTCTTATTTCATACTGCGCTAAACTAGGTATTGACATACGTGATGACGCCTTTTGGGAAAGTCAACAATCCGTCTTGGTGGAGCGACTGTCATGGTAATGCGACTGAGAAATACTAATGATAAAGAAACGCATATCCATCATTAATTATGGTTGGAGAAGAAACAAGGTGTCATTTGGCACAGAACAAGTCCGACATACTTGAATTATAAGTCCCTTGGCATAATAGCTTAGCGTATTACTAATCCTGCCATCGTATAACACTAATAATATTACTTATGTTTAGATTGGAATTTAAAGCTAAAATTATTACTGCAAGCAGAAACAAAAAAGACAACTATTATATGGTTGGGCTGGCTGACGACAAGTTTGACTATAAGAACTATATTCTTTTTCAAAGGCCCATCACATTGAGTGAGGACGATGACCCCGAATCTGAGCTAAATGGAATGTATGCTGAATGCAATGGTGAGGTTACTTATAACACCTGCAAATCGGTAAGTTTGACTAACGAATCCGTTGTCTTTGAAGTCCAAGATAGCCTCATAACGGTAGATTTGAGTGACGTAAAGTTAAACAAACGTTTCGTAGAGTATTGTAAAGAAATATTTAAAGAGCTATTAACAACTAAACTGTAAGAATTTCGATGATACAGACCGTTGTAGCTGTTATTATCATAACGTTATTGACCGTGAATAAAAGAATCACAAATTGACGAGTTGACTTACCTCATAAACACACAAACAGATAAGAATATAAACCTACAAACTCATGATCTCATGAACCCATGAACTATTAAACCCATGAACTTACAAACTCATAAACATATGAACTTACAAACTTATGAACCAATAAACTCATGAACTCACAACTTATAAACTTACAAACTTATGAACCAATAAACTCATGAAC
>NZ_CALKQY010000033.1:0-2634 GCF_937990675.1 Hoylesella shahii
TTCACATAGTCGGCGTGACCCGGACAGTCTACGTGAGCATAGTGACGGTTAGCCGTTTCGTATTCAATATGAGCGGTGTTAATGGTGATACCACGCTCTTTTTCTTCAGGAGCGTTGTCAATTTGATCGAAAGACTTAACGTCTTCAGAACCGAAGCCCTTCTCATGGAGAACCTTAGAAATGGCAGCGGTCAAGGTGGTCTTACCGTGGTCTACGTGACCAATAGTACCAATGTTAACATGCGGTTTGGTACGCACAAATGTCTCTTTAGCCATAGCTTTGCTTTTTATTTATTAATTGATTTATCAAATGGTTTTCCAATGCAAAAAAGAACCGTGATAGAGCTGTAACTGAGAGTTGAACTCAGGACCTCTTCCTTACCAAGGAAGTGCTCTACCACTGAGCTATTACAGCATTGGTTAGAGCGGAAAACGGGGCTCAAACCCGCGACCCCCAGCTTGGAAGGCTAGTGCTCTATCAACTGAGCTATTTCCGCATGCTTGCATTCTCGCTCACTCTATCACATAAACAACGTTGCATTGTTCATTGCGAGAACGCTAAACTTCTACTGAAGTGGGTGGTGATGGATTCGAACCACCGAAGTCGAAAGACAGCAGATTTACAGTCTGCCCCATTTGGCCACTCTGGTAACCACCCTTGTTTTGCAATCGCCATAATTTTCATTTGGCGTTGCGCCTTATTAAACGTGTGTTTGTTTCTTGGCTTTTACTAAAACCTCGTTTGAGAGGTTTTGGCTTTGCAGCCGTCGTTCGAAACATGTAGCACTTGTTCTAAGACGGCTGCAAAGGTAGATATTATTTTTTATTCACCAAAACTTTTCCGCGTTTTTTTTAATGTTCGCGCTGTTTTTCCTTGATTTTCGTTAATTGAACCTTCAAAGAGTCTACACATTGGTCTACACTTTCCTCAAATGTATCGCATGTTTTTTCGGCAAAAGCGGTATTCCCGGGGAACGAAACCGTGATACTTGCTTGCTTGTTCATGGCAGTGGCTGGTTTAACCACCTTCAGCGACACGTCGGCTTTCTGCACTTGTTCGAAAGTTTTTTCCAGCTTCGACACTTTTTTCTCGATAAACGCCTGCAACTGTTCTGTTGCATCGAAATGAATCGCTTGAATTTTGATCTCCATAATATATCTCCTATTCTTTTAAAAGGTTAAGCCCTAGGATGGGCTTTATCGTATATTTTCTTTAGTTGTTCGAATGTGGTGTGCGTATATATCTCTGTTGTTGACAGGCTTTCGTGCCCCAAAAGTTTCTTTACGCTTTCCAATCCTGCTTCATTGTTTAGCATGGCGGTGGCAAATGTATGCCGCAGCACGTGTGGCGAACGTTTTTTCATCGACGTCACTTTGGCCAAACTTGCGCGAACGCTATTTTGTACGGCTCCACGCTTTACGCGTTGGCCTCGCTGGTCTACAAAGAAGGCTTTATCTTTGCGCACCACTTCGGCGTCGCGACGCGCTACATAGATTCTCAATCCCTCTTCCAACTCATCGGCAAAGGGAATTAACCGCTGTTTACTACCTTTTCCAAGCACTTTTATCACGCGCGTATCAAAGTCGACATTGTCATCATCCAGCCCAACCAGTTCGGCTAGACGCATTCCTGTTGAGTAAAACACCAGCACAATGATATAGGCCAATAGTTCGCGATAACTGTCTCCAACGGGCATATCATCAAGTAGGCGATTCATTTCCGACTCGCGCAAGAACTGTGGTAGTGGCCTACTTCGTTTGGGTCCAACAATCCCCCTTGCGGGATTTTTCGTTACATAGCCACGAGTTAGCCCAAAACGATAAAAAGAACGCAATGCACTCAATCTTCTTTGGATTGTAGTGGCACTGCATCCTTTATCCATCATGCTCTCCATCCAGTCACGGATTAGGTCGGCATCTACGGCCTCCCATGTGAGCAGAGTATCCTTATTTTTGAAAAATGCCTCAAAGGCACGCAGGTCGTCACCATAGCTTACTATGGTCAACTCCGAGCGATTAAGCTCGTACTGCAGGTAGTTCAAAAATTGTTCTGTTGTCATACTCATTGCTGACCAATAAAGGTATCAGGCAACGAATTTACACATTAAACTTCAAACCACCAAATTTTTCGGAGACAAATTATTCCTCCATGGTGCGGAGCTTCTGCACATACACGGCATGCTCCATCTTCAAGCGCTTCAGCACAGAGGGTTTGTCGTATTGTTGGCGAGCGCGGAGTTCCTTTACTACGCCAGTTTTTTCGAATTTTCTCTTGAACTTCTTAAGCGCTCTTTCGATGTTTTCACCATCTTTTACGGGTACAATAATCATGTCTTATTTTTTATTTTAATGTTTAACTTATTCTGTTTTTTGTGCAATGTCTACAAATTGCGGTGCAAAATTACATCATATTTTCCTAACAAACAAGTTTTTAGCACTTTTTTTATTGTTTCTGCTGTTCTCTGGGTTGCTCTTTGGGCGGTGTTTGGGGGGTTACCACTGGGGTTTGGGTTAATTAGTCCTCCCTTGTCGCCATAGATGTTACAGTCATGATAGACCAGTTTGACATCTTTCATATATTTGAGGTCATGCACGCTGGCCTTTGACAAGTCATAGGAGTGTATCACCCCACTTA
>NZ_CALKQY010000034.1:0-10431 GCF_937990675.1 Hoylesella shahii
GATTGAACGTAACCTTTACATCGCCATTGGGCGAAGAAACCTGTTGGGCCATGGCAGAAGTTGTGGCCACGACGAAAACAAGGCATAAGAGATGAATTATTTTTTGCATTGTAGTTGCGGGTTTTTAAGAACGTTAATGGGGTTTGAATAAAGCGCGTTAAGGCTAAGTGCAGCATTATGGGCAGGCCTTAAAGCCTGCCCACGCGCAATGCATAACATGTGCTTCAAGGTAATAGTTACTTCTTAGTTAACTTGATGATTTTACATCCATGTGCAGGCACAATTACCTCCACCTTACCATTTATCACGCCTTCATCGGCGTGCGTCCATAGGTCGCGTGTATTCCAATTACCATTCAAACCTATCTTTTGCAGTTCCAAGCTTCTGGTTGCTGGAGTCTGCTCGCGATTGAACAAACCAATAATCCAGCTACCATCACTCATTTGTCCGTACCAAATTTCTCCGTTCGCATTCCAAAAGTTGCGTTCAAGTGGCTGTCCCACAAATCCGTCTTTTTGTAAAGCGAGCAATTCCTCGTTTTGAAAGAACTTCAAGTTGTTGCCAGTTGGCATATCAGTCACGGATATAGGACCGCCAGCCATGAGTGGTAACGATACCGCCGACATTTTTTCATCATCGTTGGCAAAGCTTTCAATACGAATGAAGTCGCCATCAAGACGCACTTTCTTGCGTCCTGAAATTTTCGACCAGTTAATAAATCCATCGAAAGCATTTTCAGAGTTGGGCCAACCGCCACGCAACGATCCTCTGTTGTTTTCGGAAAAACGATACCACGAACCTTCCAAAACATCCGCATCAATGCGCACCATATTACCAGCATATTGCTCAAGCAAGGCATTATTTTTTAGGTGTGGCATAACAAGCGATACGTAGATGCCATATTTTTGTGCGTATTTGTTAATCCATTGTAAACCTTTGACATAACGCTCGCGACCATAGCCTCGGTCAATTTGGTCGGTATAGTTCATTCCGTCTTCGTACCACGATAGGAAATCCATGCGAATAAACTTCACGCCTAAGTCAGAATAGTGCTTGAAGAAGCCTTCAAAATACTGTTCGGCCCCGGGGTGGTCGGTTAGCACCCATCCAAATTGGTCGTTCTTATTGGGGTGCAACACATCAGTATCTTTCTTGGGGTCGTATCTAAGACTGGCAACAGTGATGCCATCTGTACCCGGAATAATGGCGTTGGGGTTGGTGTAGTGTAGCCAAAAAGGACTATCGTACACGCCCAGTTTCAAGCCTTTAGCCTTAAGTTTGGCCACAATGGTGGTTAGAGGCACCTCGGGCGAGTTTTCATCCTTCTGCGTTCTGCTATAACGCGTCATATAACCATCGTCGCCACTCATCGACGCAAAACCATCGGTAACGAGCATATCATATCCATAGGGTTTGAGATTAGTGGCCACATAGTCGATGGCTTTGTCCCAATCGTCTTCGGTAAAGATGTTGGGGAACGAGCCTTCTTTCTCTTGTTGGCGTAGTGCACCGTAGAGACTCCAGTATAAAGGCGCCTTATCCATGCCCGGCTGTTGAGCAAGTGGGGTGAGGCCAATAGTGGGATCGGTGGCATCGATGGAGAGATCGTTGGTTACGTCCCAAGTATTACTGTTGCAGCTGGCTGTGAGAAGCAAGAAGGCCATGCTGGCAAAAAAATATTTTTTCATGTTCGATATTGTCTTGCTGTTAAGTGTTGGCGACGCCCACCCTCTTCATATACATAAAGAGTAAGCAACTGTGGACATCGCCGTTAGAAATTAAATGAACAAAAACGTTATGCACCCAAGTAAGTAATGTTAATCACTCGCGCTGAAAAATTGATGGTAATCTTATAGGTTCCAGCAGTGGTGACCTTCCATTTCTTGTCGTCGCCACCTTTAACCACGCCTCCATTGGTAATGCCAGTGGTCCCAACAAGGGTGTTGGCAGCAGGAGCTTGAAGCCATTCGCCCGAGAAATCGTTGTTGGTAGAGGTGATGGCAACCTTAAACTCGCCTTCCTTTAGTTTTCCTTGCCATGAGAATTGTAGTGCATTTGTAGTCTCCTTAGTCATAGCTGTTCCTGCAATATCCCATCCTGTAGGTGTGGCATCGCCCACCAGTCGGGCTTCGGCAGTGGCTATGCTCGAAGACGTTTCGCCCACATACTCGGCCGAAATTTTATGAGAAGCCATGTCTATGCCGAGTACATAATTGCCACTTTTGGTTACTAACCATTTGTTATCGTTGCTGGTGCCATTACCGGCCACCATGCCATCGGCAGCCACACCATTTTCGTTAACGATAATTTCGTTGGCAGGTGCATAAAACCAATCTTTATCTTCAGTGCCAAATCCGCCTGTGTTGGTGGCCATTAGTTTGAAAGAACCAGCCTTAAGCTCACCAGCGTAAACAAATTTGTGGTCGGCCACCTTCTTGAAAGGCATTGCCTCGCCGATGTTCCAGCCTGTTGTTGCATCACCAATGATGAAAAGCGTGGGCGTGGCCCATGGGTCGGAAGCAGGTACGGGGGTGAAAGAAAGCACCGAAAGACTGTGGTTGGTGAGGTCGAACATCAGTTTGTAGGTACCAGCTTGCGTAACCTTCCACTTGTTATCAGCGCCACCAACATTCATTCCTTGGGCCGATACACCTTCGCCACTGACAGTGACGTTGGGCTCGACCGCTTGAATATATGGTCCAGCAAAGTCTTTAAGTACGGTTCCGTCGTAAGCCAGCTTAAACTCGCCCACATTGAGAGGGCCTTCGTAGGTGAATTGCAAAGGCGAATCAGAGGTCTTGGTGAACATCGTTGCAGCTTCTGTGGTCCATCCTGCGGGGGTGGCATCGCCGATAAAGCCCAAGGTGTTAGAGATGATGGGTGTTAAAGGCTCGGCCCCTTCGTAGGTGGCGTTGATTTTAAATTCGCGCAAATTAAGTGTAAGGGTGTAGATGCCAGCTTGTGTAACCTTCCACTTGTTGTCGTTTCCACCTTTTCGAACATCGATTGCAGATTGTGCCACACCTTTGTCGTTAATTTCGGTTTCCGCAGCAGGAGCGTAGATAAAAGTAGAGCCCCAGTCGCCTTTAGCCAATGGGAATTTTAGTTCGCCCGTGTTGAGCTTACCGTGATAAGTGAACACAAACTGGTCGTTCGCATCGCGAGTAAGTTCGGTTGGGTTGTCGATAGACCAGCCAGCAGGCGTAGCGTCGCCCACCATATATAAGTGCGCCACCTTGAGGGGCAGGTTGTCGTTAATCACTACGATATCTTTATCATCATGACAAGCCATCAAAGCCAAAGTTGCCACTAGAAGCAAGAAGGCGTGTGTTGCATGTTTAATTATATTATTCATTGTAATTGTAGTTTAAAGTTGTTATTTGTCGTAACCAGGATTTTGTTGTAAGTGCTTGTTAGCACCCAAGATGTCGCGGTGTAGTGGGAATATTAGTGTGTGATTGTCTTCATCGGCATCTTTGTCCCACCAAGCGTTGAGAAACTTATCAAAGCGAATGAGGTCGATGCGTCGGCGTCCTTCGGCAAAGAATTCGCGTCCCCATTCGTTAAGCATCTCTTTCATGTCTAGCACAGCAGTTCCTTCTGGTGCATAGAGTGCCGTATTCCAGTTGGCAGGTGGGTAGTTGCGCTTTCTAACTTCGTTAAGTAAGCGTGCAGCAGAAGTGGCATCACCTAGTCGTAACTTACATTCGGCAAGACTATAAATAATTTCAGGAAGTCGTATTTCGCAGTAGTCGGACTCCAATTGCCCGGTCTCGTTGTCTGAGTATAGCGGATATTTCACAAACATCCAACCAGAGTTATCGTCGCCATTCTCAAGTCGGCTGTCGGCATTGGCAAGCCATTTATCGCCATCGGTGGCACCAAACTTACCTACTGCATCGCGCAAGTCGAGTGTGTAACGCCCATTGTGGTCTTTTAAGTAGGTCGTGTTGCCATTATCATCGGTATAAGCAATCTTACCATATACAAATAGTCCTTCGCGCTTGTTATTACCAAGGTTGGTGTATTTTTTCAGTCTTACGTCTGAAGGATAATCCTTAAAACGTGCAATAGGCATACCCAATTCAAAGGTGTATTTTTCTCCTTTGGGATTATAGCTAGGCGAAGCCGAGTATTTGATGTTGTGACTTCCTTCTTTGTTTTTGGAGTCTTTGAGCCAATCGCTAGCTTTAGAAGGAACCGACCACCAATATAGGTCGCCTTTGTAATGCCAATGCGAGTAGCCAGCAGAGCCGGGGAAAGCAAAAATAACTTCGTCGCAGGTTTCATTGTTCCAATCGAAGGCTGCATCCCAGCGTGGTGCTATCTTGTAAGAGCCATATTCGCCATCGATGATTTTTTGTGCATAGTTGGCACAATCAGTAAAACGGTCTTCTCCAATATACACCTTGGCGTTGAGGTAGAGACGTACGAGTAAGGCTGCAGCGCCAGCTTGAGTCCATTGTCCTTGAATGTTTTGATTACCACCCATGGAGGTTTTCTTGGTAAGCATGGGCAGGGCTGTCTTTAGTTCGTTTTCAATAAAGGCGAACAGTGTTTTGGGGGAAACTTGCCCTTCACTATTCTTAGCTGTATCGTAGAAGCTCACTGCTAGCGGAACATTGCGGAATGCATCGAGCAAACGCAGATAAAACCAGGCGCGTAAAACGCGGTTTTGGGCCTTGAGATTGTTGAACTCGGAATCTGAAAAGCCAAATTGGGATGCCGAAAGATTATCCAAATCTTCGATAACGAGGTTGGCTTGCATGATACCTTGATAACAACCATTGTACTCGCTTTGTGCCTCGCCGTTGGTGTTGAGCCATTTGTGGCGGTGCAGACGCGCCCATCTACCTCCATCATCCCACCAGTCTTCGCGTGTGGGTGTAATGAGTTGGTCGGCTGTTTCTTCGTTAAGCACTTGTCTGCTTTGTATGCTCCAGTATCCATGTTCAAAGGGGCGGAGCACAGAACGGATAACATCTTCTTTGGTGTTATAATAGTTTTGCGAAGCTACTTGGTCGTAGAGCGTCTCGTCGAGGTTGGTACATGCTACAAGACTTGTAACCAACATCAGCGAAGTGGCCATATATTTAATAGTATTTCTCATATTGCGATGATAATAATAGGTGGGGTTAGGGTCAGAATTCTATTTGCATGCCCAGCATAAATTGGCGTGTGTTGGGATAATAAGAGCGTGAGCCTGTGGCACCAGGAGTTAAGCCGTTAACTTCCCATGTTGAAGGGTCGATACCCGAGAACTTGGTGATGGTGAAGAGATTGTTGGCCGTGGCAAAGATGCGCACGCTGTCGATAAACCGCTTGTTGAGGTTAAGCGTGTAACCAATGTTCAGCGAAGAGAGTTTAAGATAGTCGCCTGGCTCTAAGAAATAGTCACTAACGACGGGGTTTTGGCTCACTAGCTTGTTCTTGCTATAGGCCTTGTCCATCACATTGCCTTGAAAATTCTTGGTGGAATAATAAAAGTCGTGAATGTTGAAAATATCGAAGCCCAACGCTGTTTGGAAGAATACAGAGGCGTCGAATTGGCGATAACGAAAGGTATGTGTCATCGAACCAGTGAAGCGGGGTAGACCATTGCCAACAAATTGGCGGTCTTCGTCGGTGGCATTGTCGGCCAGCACCATATTGTTGTCTTTATCGTAGACCACCCAACGGCCTTGTTTGTCTATGCCTGCATACTTCAACATGTAGAAACTTCCAATGCGACGGCCTTTTTCTATACGTTGCAAGGTGTGGAAGGGGTAGGGGTCTTCAGGGCTAACTTCGTCGTAATAGTCTTGGCCTACAAACTGACTGTTGCTAAAATCAATGAACTTGTTGTTCATCGTGGCGCCAACAATATTGAGTGTATAGCTGAAATCCTTGGTTTTGATGGCGTTCCATGTTACGTCAAATTCAAATCCACTGTTGCGCATCGAACCCACATTCACAAAGGTAGAGGTGAAAAGATAGGGTGGGACAGATACGTTGTAGTCGCCAAGAAGGTCTTGCTGGTGACGACTGAAATAGTTGAACGAGCCATAAAGTCGCCCATTAAGCAGTGTCCAATCAAGTCCGATGTTCCAGTTTTTGCCTTTTTCCCAACGTAAGTCGGGGTTAACATTTTTTCCTGGTCCCCACACTTGATAGTATTTGCCGTTATAGGTGTAGTATCCAAAGCCACTCATTGTGTTGAGCGACTTATAACTGTCGAAGTTTTGATTGCCCGTTATGCCATAGTCGGCACGCAACTTAAGGTCGGTAAGCCAGCTTTTAGTGTTTTCCATAAAAGGTTCGTCGGATATTCGCCAGCCGGCAGACACAGCAGGGAAACTTCCCCATTTGTGATTGGCGCCAAACTTAGACGAACCTTCGCGACGTAATGAGGCAGTAAGCATGTAACGTCCTTTCCAATCGTAGCTAAGGCGACCGAAGAAAGAAATTAGTTTAGTGTCGTTCTTAAACGACCCCATGCCCAATTCGCCCTTTTCTTTGGCAAATGTACCAGTTCCAAGGTTGTTATAGGTTAAGGCATCGTTTGGGAAATCTTTGTTGTCTGCATTGAAACCAGCGTAAACGTCGTATTCGAACGAGTATCCCAACATGGCCTTGAGATTGTGTTTGCCCCACGAGTTGGTGTAGTTGGTAACCCATTCTAGACTGCGGAGCGAAGACTTGGAGTAGTTTTGCGATGCCTCTCCATCACGCCCGGCGTTAATGGCTAACGTGCTTGTTGAAGGACGAAACCATTGGTTGTAGTTGTCGTATTGATGATCGGCGAAAGTAAGTTGCGTGTTAAGAGTTTGCTTATCGTTGTCTTTCAAAAGTAAGGGGAAGAGGTTCAACTTCACGCTTGCATCCCAATCGATAAGCTTAGTGGTACCCGTGCTTTGGTCGAGCGTAAGCAATTCCACGGGGTTGTAAGCGGCAGGCTGACCTTTAAAGTTGTAATAGCGAGCGGGATTTTGTTGATCCATGATAGGCGTGGTGGGGTTGGCTTCTACTGCATTGCGGAAAACGTCCCACGAAGCGTTCTTACGATAGGCTACACGAGGGGAGATGTTAACGCCAAAGGTGAACAATCCGTTGCGTGTGGTGTGGCTTAAGGCAGCACGCGCACCATATTCTTCGCGTCCTGAATAGCGGTCGATACCTCTTGCGTTACGATAATCTGCCGACACTCGATAGTTAGAACGTAGGTCGCCACCGCTCAAAGTAAGTGTATGCTGAGTTTTGATGCCCACCTGACTAACCTCTTTGAGCCAATCGGTTGACCCTCCAAGGTCGTAACCTGTGCCCGAAGCGATGCGGTTGGCACGATACTCGTCGGCATCAAGCATATCTAGTTCGTGTTTTATCACATTAAACGATACCATACCGTTATATGATGTGTGCATGTTTCCATCGCGACGTCCCTTTTTAGTGGTGACAAGCACCACGCCATTAGAGCCACGCGTGCCGTAGATGGCACTTGCAGCACCATCCTTAAGAATGTCGAAACTTTCGATGTCGTTGGGGTTAATGTTGGTTAAGTTTCCACCAGGTACACCATCAATGACGATAAGAGGCCCTAATCCAGCTTTACGCGATGATACGCCACGTATTTGTATACTGGCCTCTTTGTTGGGGTCGGCCGCGCCTGTGTTGGTTACCGACACGCCAGCCACCTTACCTTGAATCATCATGGAAGGGTCAACAGAGGCAACTTGTGAGAAATTGGCCGACGATACATGTGAGATAGCAGATGTTAGTTCTTTTTTATCCATCGTGCCATAGCCCACAACAACCACCTCGTTTAAGTTGGCTGCGGCATCGTCTTGTAGCGTAATGTTAAGTGTAGACTTTCCGTTTACGCCCACTTCTTGAGGCTTAAATCCGATGTAGGAAATTCGTAAAATAGCCTTTTCGTTTGAAACGCGGATAGAGAAACGGCCATCGAGGTCGGTGGCTACGCCGTTTTTGGTTTGTTGCTCAAGCACAGTGGCGCCCACTATGGGTTCGCCATTCTTGTCGGTAACCACCCCCTTAATACTGAAATTTTGGGCAAACGCAGTGGTGCAACATAGCAAGAGCCCCAATAGGGCCAAAGTTTTGTGCCACGAGATGCCTTTGATTTGCACGGGTATCATAATCATTGGTTTAATTAAAGAATTTTAGATAGTTTATTGATTGCATTGTTGCCAACAGCAATTAGTTTAATCTTGCAGCTGTTGTGTTTGCAAAGATAATATAAAATACCCCCGACAAAAACACAGGGTATTAAAAATATAGTGAGTTTAAAAGTTTAATTATTTAGTATTCAATGTGTTATGTGTTTCCCTATAGGCGTAAAAAGTAGTAAAAATAACGCCTTGAAAGTTATTGCTCGTTGGCTATTTTGCCAATTTTCATCACCATGTTTTCAAGCTCTTCACGATTTCCACGAGCCTTGTTGCGTACGCGCGTGCGATAATTATAAATAGTGGTGGTGGAATATCTCAAGAATTGGGCAATCTTAACACTGTCTGTAATGCCCAATCTGATTAAAGCGAAGATACGCAGTTCGGGGTTAAGTATATGACCATTTTTAGGGGTAATCTCTTCGCCTGATTGCAAAAGAGCATTAAAATCTTCAACAAAGGTTGGGAAAAGTTGAATGAAAGTGTCGTCGAACCTATCGTAAAATTCAGCCAAAGCCACCTCTACTTCTTTGTTTGCAACCTTTACAGCTTCTGCCATGTCTTTAGTTCTACCCGTAGACAGTAAATTACTGAGATGGGTTCGAAGACGTCCCATTTTTTCAAGATATATTGAGCATTGATCCATATACCTTGCAATATAGGTTTCTTTGAGATAAGAGTTTTCGGCAATGAGCAAATTTTGTTGTGTTATTTCCTTGTTATATTGAGTGAGTTGGGCGTTCATTTCGCTTAATTGCTCGTTTGCTTTGGCCAATTTGTCTTGGGCAGCCACCACCACCTTTTTTTGTTTAAGCACGTAGCGAATAGCAAATAGGAGCGATATAGCTAATAAACTGATGCCCACAAGCACTCCAAGCACTACCATTTGCTGTTGATGTTTTTTTGCAAGATAGGCTTGATTGATGATGGGGAAGGTGTCTAATATTTCTAAAATACGCATTCGGGCATTACACTCCTTAGCATCGTCCATACAAATGGTGAGATATTTGTAAGCACGGTCGATGTCGCCATCTTGAAAAAGCATGGTTGCCACTTTGCGAAGCGAAATGTATTCTCGCGTATCACTCTTCATGTCTTCGATGGCCGATATGATGTAGTAATACTTGGCTGTTGTGGACTGGCCAAGTTTGCTGTATGCTTCTGCAACTGTGTAGGCGTAGGCTGCATTCAAACGGCCGTCGTTGCCTAGATTAAAGGGTAACAAATGGTTTAAGGCTTGCTGGTATTGACCATGTGTAATTAGTTTGTCCGCCAGCACCATCTTGTAAATAGGAGTCGATGCTTTGTAAATAGCTAGGAGCGAATCTCGGTATGTGTCGGTGAGATGATTATATGTGTCTTTTTCTTGCTGAGTAACAGCGAAGTCGGCCATCAGTCCATACAGCGTTCGGTAGAGGTGATAAAACTTCTCTCGTTTCTTATTCTTGTAAGGAAGTTGGTGTTGTGTGGTAAGCAATTCGTAAGCTTCTTTAAACATGCCGATGGTGATGAGTGCTTCTACTTTGTGTAATACGGCATTAAACATTTGTTCATCGTCGTTTGCTTGTTCTGCTAAAAGATAAAGCTTACTGGCATAGTAAAGCGAAGAGTCGGTGTTGAAAGCTGCGTATTCTTGCCAAAGTTGATCGCAAAGGTTCATTTCCTTGTTTAAGTCTCGCCCCTTTATACTCTCTAAGGAAGAGCGAAGTTGGTGTATAGTGCGTTCTTTGTTGGCGATGAAGGTGGGCCGAAGTTCTATGATGTGATCCAGTTCATTGAGTAGGCTATCGCTATTGGTCGCACCAATCTTCAAGATGGGTAAAATCGCTATCAATATCAGGGTGAATATCTTGGTATACATAACTTCTTTTTTTGTTGCTTGAGTAGAACTTAATTGTCTATGTGGGCATGCGTGGGTCTGTTGTAGGTAAATTGCAGGCGAACGTGTTTATAACATGTTCCTTGGCAGGTGCAAATTTACACCTTGTTTTTGAAGATATGCAATTTTAGGTTATTAAATACCTTTGATGTCTGTTAATTTGTTCCGTTATTCTAGTTCTGTACAAAAGAATGGCGTGCTTTTTAAAACTAGTATAAGGTTCATGTAAAGCACATAAAGGATGTAAGTCTATCTTTTTTTATCTGTGATGTGTTGGAGTAGAACGTCTGCAAAATAGTTTTTGTCGCCTTCAAAAGCAAAAATAGAGACATATATATTAATAAGGTGTATTTGCTTATTTTGTGTTCTTTTTGTAAGAAAAGGAAAAAA
>NZ_CALKQY010000035.1:0-5015 GCF_937990675.1 Hoylesella shahii
GAGCAAGCCACTGAGTTTGGGGGCGTGCGGCAATTGGTGGCTCGTCGCTTTCCGTTTATGGTAGGTAAGGTGGTGTTTCTCCCTCTAACCAATGCCAAAGCAGAAGCCTTCGAACTGCAAACGCAAGGCAAACGGCTTGTGGTGAAAGCCACTTCGCCATCGGCTGCTGCTGTGGCACTAAACCATTATCTTAACTATTATTGCCATACAAGCATCTCACGATGTGGCAACAACTGGCCCTCGCATTTTAGTATGGTGCCGCTTGAAAGGGCGGTGAGGTGCACCACACCTTTTAAATATAGGTATGCACTAAACTATTGCACCTATAATTATAGTTACGCTTTTTATCGTTGGCCCGACTTTGAGTGGGAAATAGACTGGATGGCGCTTAATGGTGTGAACCTGATGTTGGCCCCTTTGGGCATGGAAGCCGTATGGAGCGAGACACTTAAGACACTTGGTTTCGATCAAAATGATGTGCAACGATTTATTCCTGGGCCTGCTTATACGGCGTGGTGGCTGATGGGTAACCTTGAAGGATGGGGCGGACCAATGAGCGAATCGCTTATATCCATGCGCCTACAACAGCAAAAACAAATGCTTAAACGCATGCGAGAATTGGGCATTAAACCAGTGGTTCAGGGTTTTCCTGGCATCGTTCCCACCTTCTTTAAAGAGCGTTTCCCACAAGCACACATCATCGAACAAGGCAAATGGGGTAGTTTTCGGCGTCCTTCAGTGCTGTTACCTGGTAACGATGGCGTGTTCGAAAGGGTGGCCGATGCCTATTATAATAGTGTTAAAAAACTGCTTGGGGCCGACTTTGAGTTTCTGGGGGGCGACTTATTTCACGAGGGTGGCATAACCAAAGGGGTAGATGTGGCAAGTGTTGCAGCGCAAGTGCAGAGCCAAATGCTCAAACATTTCCCTCGTGCTAAATGGGTTTTGCAGGGCTGGAACAAAAATCCGTCGCCCCAATTGCTAAGCGCACTCAACAAGCAACACACGCTTTTGGTTAATCTTAGTGGCGAAATTGCCACCTCATGGGAAAGTTCTAACGAGTTTGGTGGCACTCCTTGGCTCTGGGGAAGCGTTAATCACTTTGGCGGAAAGACCGATATGGGCGGACAATTGCCCATCGTCGTAACCGAACCTCATCGTGCATTGGCTCGCACTTCGGACAATGTTATGCAGGGAATTGGCATCCTACCCGAAGGAATTGGCACCAACCCCGTGGTATATCACATGGCTTTACAAACCGCTTGGCATGCAAAGACTCCCGATGTAGACAGTATGCTGGTGCAATATATCGGTGCGCGTTATGGCATTGTTCAGCCTCAACTGCTCGCTGCTTGGCGCATTATGCTCAAATCTGTATATGGAGAGTTTGCTATAAAGGGCGAAGGCACATTCGAATCGGTGTTCTGCGCCCGTCCTTCGCTACACGTTACCAGCGTATCAACATGGGGACCTAAGCAAATGCAATACCAACCGGCCGACCTTTATCGTGCTCTGGGTTTATTTTTAAAAGCTGCACCAACGCTGAAAGATAGCGAAACATATCAATACGACCTTGTTGACCTGGCTCGACAAGCCTTAGCCAACTACGCCCGAACGGCTTATGCCCGCGTGGTACAGGCTTATGAGCAGCGAAACGCGCAACAACTGCAACAGGCTACTCGGCATTTTGAACACCTCATCATGCTGCAAGACAGTTTATTGCTAACCAATCGTCACTTCTTACTGGGCAATTGGCTGAAGCAAGCCACGCAATACGCCAACAATGAGGCCGACCGACAGTTGTGCTTACGCAATGCACAAACCCTCATTAGCTACTGGGGACCCGACGAACCCACCACTAAGGTGCACGATTATGCCAATAAGGAGTGGGCTGGTATGCTCTCAACTTACTATCTTGAACGCTGGCAAACCTTCTTCCGCGCACTAAATGCCACGGTAAACACAGGAGATATGCCCTCCATCGACTTCTTCGAAATAGAGAAACGATGGGCCAACACGCCCCAACCCATCAACATCATCCCCCAGGGCGATGCTGTGCAGATGGCCCAACGTGTGCTGCAAACCATCGTTCCGCCCTATCTCAACGCCAGTTTAGACGTGGAAACAAGACTTAACGACTTACTTCCACGAATGACGTTCGACGAAAAGCTGGCTCAAACACGACATATTCACGCCAAACATTATAACGACAATGGAACAGTTAACCTACAAAAGCTGCGCACCAACTTCACCGGCGGACTAAGTTTCGGCTGTTTTGAAGCCTTTCCCTATTCTTCGCAACAATATCTAGCAGCTGTTGCCACCATCCAACGCCAGGCAATGGACAGCACCCGTCTGGGTATTCCCGTCATTCCTGTGCTCGAAGGCATACATGGTGCCGTGCAAGATGGTTGCACTATCTTTCCACAAGCCATTGCCCAAGGGGCAACTTTCAATCCACAACTTGTGGAACGCATGGCTAGACACGTGGGACGAGAGACACAAGCCATAGGGGCAAGACAGATTTTAGCGCCCGATCTCGACCTTGCACGCGAATTAAGATGGGGGCGTGTTGAAGAAACCTTTGGCGAAGACCGATTACTAGTGGCGCAAATGGCACTGGCTTATGCCAAGGGTATTCAGCAAGAGGGTTGCATTCCCACACTAAAACACTTTGTGGCACATGGCACTCCGCAAGGCGGACTTAACCTAGCGTCGGTTAAAGGCGGGCAACGAGAGCTGCTCGATGTATTTGTGCGCCCATTTGCACACGTTATTTCGCGCACCCTTCCAGGCTCGGTGATGAACTGTTACAGTGCTTACGACAACGAAGCCATCACGGCTTCGCCCTTCTTCTTGCGCCAACTGCTACGCGACAGCCTACATTTTCGCGGTTATGTGTACAGCGATTGGGGCTCCATTCCTATGCTTAGATATTTTCATCACACCGCCGAAACCGAACGCGAAGCTGCTAAACAGGCCATCGAAGCTGGCGTTGACCTTGAAGCGGGTAGCGACTACTACCGCACAGCCAAACAAATGGTTGACGAAGGCGAACTCGATGCCACACTCATTGATAGTGCTGCAGCCAATGTTTTGCGCACAAAACTAGCCGCAGGACTATTTGAAGACGCTCGTCCCGACACGCTTTCCTGGCGCAAACGCATACATACTGCTGCTGCAGTGGCCACAGCTAGACAAATGGCCGACGAGAGTTTGGTGCTCTTAGAAAACCCCAACGCTCTGCTTCCGCTCGATATTAAAACGCTTAAACGCATTGCTGTGGTTGGCCCAAATGCCAACCAAGTGCAGTTTGGCGACTACTCGTGGACGGCCGATAACCGCTATGGCATCACGCCTTTGGCTGGTATTCGTCAATATTTGCAAGGCAAAGGCATAGATATAGACTATGTTAAGGGCTGCGATTATTATTCGCCAAAAGCCGATTCCATTAAGCACGCCTTACAACTAGCTGCTCAAGCCGACCTCACCATTGCCGTTGTGGGCACGCAAAGCATGCTATTGGCGCGCGCTTCGCAACCCTCTACCAGTGGCGAAGGTTACGACTTATCCGAACTTACTTTGCCCGGCGTGCAACAACAACTCATTGATAGTCTTGTGGCCTTGGGCAAACCGCTGGTGGTTGTGCTGGTTACTGGTAGGCCGTTGATAACAGAGAGCTTCCGACAACGTGTTGGCGCACTCGTTGTGCAATGGTATGGTGGCGAACAAGCTGGCCTTTCGTTGGCCCGAATGCTCTTTGGCGAGTTCTCTCCATCGGGGCGTTTGCCCGTGTCGTTCCCTAAAAGCGTGGGCCAACTGCCTGTATATTACAATGCTTTGCCCACAGACAAGGGCTATTACAACAAAAAAGGAACGAAAGAAAAGCCTGGTCGCGACTACGTTTTTTCCGACCCCTACCCTGCTTACCCCTTTGGATTTGGTCTTTCTTACACCACGTTCCACTATCGTGCACTGCAACTTTCGCACCATACAGCCAACGAAAAAGACACCGTTGAACTGCGGTTCGTGGTGCGCAACAATGGTAAACGGCGGGCTATGGAGGTGGCGCAACTCTACGTTCGCCAACTTAAAAGTTCGGTGGGCACACCTGTTAGGCAGCTTTACGATTTTCAAAAACGCAACATTGACGCTGCAAAAGAAGTGGTTTTCACACTGCGTTTGCCCATTGCCGAACTGTATCTGCACAACAGAAACATGCAACGCGTGGTGGAACCGGGCCGTTATGAGCTGCTCGTTGGCGCTTCATCGGCCGACATTCGCCTTCGCGACACGCTCAACGTGATAGGGTTAAGCTCGCAAAAAACCGTTTACAACACGCCCAACACGGCGAGACAAACCAGTTCAAACCCACAAGTCAATCAGTCGTCTACAGCCAAGACCATCCAGGTTGCAGGCGTGGTAAGAAACGTTCAGGCCTTCTTACTGGCTGGAGTAAAAGTTAAGGCAGATGGCAAAACGGTTCAAACAAACGCTCGTGGCGAATATTCGCTCACCGCACGCATTGGGTCCACCCTCCAATTTATTCTTCCTGGCTATCGCACCGAAACGCTAATGGTGAAAGAAAACGGACTCTTTGACGTGGAGTTGACACCAGAAACGCCGTAAAAAAGAACTGCATTCGGTATGTTTATCTCTTAAATACTCAAATTATTGAAGTCTCAAACGCGTAGTAAAACAACAACAGCTACGCTTATAACATTTATTTCCTTACATTATTCTTTGCTCCTTACATGGGGCAAAGAATAATAAGCAGGAGCAAACGATTGCTTCTATCCAACATTAGCCATGTGTTAATGTTTTAACTCAAATCGATCATTAGACCATAATGTTTCCAGAAATCTTGCTTTTGTGTTGTTTCCTAACATCTTTTATTTTCTTGTTACCCTCTTCTCTGCCTTTTCAACTTGCCGTAGCCCGCTACGCCTGCGTTAAAAAGACAGGCAATCTGCTCGACAATAAAACAAAATCTGTTTAAGCTCTAATGACCGATT
>NZ_CALKQY010000036.1:0-2649 GCF_937990675.1 Hoylesella shahii
CGTTTTGCTGCAAAACGCAAGGTAAAATGGTGCTAAACGCAGGGTGAAATGGTGCTAAACGCAAAGTGAAATGGTGCTAAATGCAAGGTGAAATGCTGAAAAATGCAAGTGGTGTTGCATAATTTTGCGCACCGCATGATGGCTTTATGCATTTAATAACAGTGGAAAACAAGACTTTTCTGTGCAAAAATGTGTCTAAAAAGTAGGTTTTTAGGTTCTAAAAGCTGGTTTTGGGGCGATGTAAATTTGTGAGCTTGCCTCAATCTAGAAAGGCTAAATGGTGCAAAACGCAGACGAAGTGCTCGAAAAGGATGTAAAAACAAAATGCTTTTAGGCAAAATTAAGGGCTAAATGCATGGTTTTAGGCTTCATTTTTCGCTAGAATGAGAGGTGAATAATTTGCCTTTTGTAAAATGTTTCCAACACTATCTACAGGTGAAACAAGAAAGGGGGCGTTGAAAACGTTGGTTGTTGTTTTGGCCAAAGGGCTCAATTACGATTAAGGGTTAAGGATGGCGTTGTTATGTTGCCAGCCTTAACCCTTAATCGTTGTTCAGCATGGGTGTTTAACCCCCAGTTGTTTGGTAGTAAGAGGCTTTAATGCCCTTATTGTTTAGGCACGATGGATATGGCATAGCCACCACCAGCCACAGCCGTGAGCGTAAGACGGGTGCTTGAGGTAACCGTTCGGCGCTCTATGCGATAGGCTTTGGGGTTGCTACGATAGTCGGCATTGGGTGCATCGGTGTAAATAGTGGCTTCGTACTTACGTCCCTTGTCGAGGAACGATAGCGACAGTTGCGACTTATGGGGCGTATTGCCCGCTACACAGCCCACAAACCATTTATCGCTGCCTTTGGCTTTGCGTGCCGCTGTGATGTATGCCATGGGTTCGGCTTCTAGATAAAGGGTGCGATCCCAGTCCACGGCCACGTCTTTGATAAACAGGAAAGCGTCGGGATGTTTGAGATAGTTCTCTGGAAAATCGGCTGCCATCTGCAACGGACTGTACATTGTGACATAGAGAGCGAGCTGTCCGCAGATGGTGGAATTGACGTGCGAGCCATTGGCGCAGTCCATTTCGAAGATACCCGGTGTGTAATCCATTGGTCCGCCCTGCAAACGAGTGAAGGGCAAGATGGCCGTATGCCCAGGTTTGCTACCTCCAAAGGCTTGATACTCGGTGCCACGAGCACTCTCGTTGCCAATGAGGTTGGGGTAAGTGCGACACAACCCCGTGGGGCGCACAGCTTCGTGCGCGTTAACCATAATTTTATAGTCGGCAGCACGTTTCACAGCTTCCAAGTAGTGGTTCACCATCACTTGTCCGTAGTGGTGTTCGCCACGAGGGATGATATCGCCAACATAACCACTTTTCACGGCGTTGTATCCGTAAAGGTTCATCAGTTTGTAGGCGCGGTCCATGTATCGTTCGTAGTTCATCACCGACGAAGAAGTTTCGTGGTGCATCATCAGTCGCACATTTTTGGCGTGTGCATATTCGTTTAGCGCCTTAATATCGAAGTCGGGATAAGGCGTTTGGAAGTCGAACACCTTCTCTTTAAGATTTCCGGCCCAGTCTTCCCAACCAATATTCCATCCTTCAACCAGCACTTGGTCGAACCCATGTTCGGCAGCGAAGTCGATATATCGGCGCACATTGGCGTTGTTGGCCGCGTGTCGGCCAGATGGTTGGGCCTTGGTATAATCGGTTTCGCCAAGTATCACCGAGGGGAATTGCTGCGTATAAGCCCAGTCGGACTTACCCGAAATCATCTCCCACCACACTCCAACATACTTAACAGGGCGTATCCACGAGGTATCGGTGTATTTGCAGGGTTCGTTAAGATTGAGAATGAGGTTAGAGGCGAGCACCTTTCGTGCGTCGTCGGTAACCAGCACGGTGCGCCATGGTGTGACGCAAGGCGTATGCAGATAGGCTTTAGCCCCCTTAGCATCGGGCGTGAGCCACGAGGTGAACACCATTTTGCTATCGTCGAGGTTGAGATTCATGGCTGGATAGTTCACCAATGCCGCCTCGTGCAAGTTGATATACAGTCCGTTATCTGTTTTCATCATCAGCGACGTTTGCACACCAGTGGGCGAGAAAGTGGTTTGCGACATATTATTGGTAATTGCCTCCTTCATGCGTTGTCTCACTTCGCTCAGTTTAGATTGTGTGTATTCGTACTCTTGCGTGTCGTAGTCGCCCGGAATCCACCATGCTGTGTGGTCTCCGTCCATAGCAAACTCAGTGCGTTCGTCGCTCACCACAAAATAATTGAGTTTGCCTTCTTGCGGAAACTCGTAGCGCAAGCCCATGCCATCGTCGTAAACGCGGAATCGGATATTGAGTCGGCGCTGAGTGGATTTCTGTTCCAAGCGCACCAGCAGTTCGTTATAGTGGTTTCTGATGGTTCGGTTTTCGCCCCAAACAGGCGTCCAGGTCTCGTCGGCAGCGCCTCGTTCTTCACCCAAAAGGGTGAATCCATCGAGCAAATCGCCCCCTTTGGCCAAGGCAAGTCCCAGTCTAGAGGGTTTAACAACAGCCTTACCACGAAAAGAAACCGCGTAGTTGGGTGTGGAGTTGTCAAGATTGAACGTAACCTTTACATCGCCATTGGGCGAAGAAACCTGTTGGGCCATGGC
>NZ_CALKQY010000037.1:0-17971 GCF_937990675.1 Hoylesella shahii
TAAGTTTAGGAGCTTATAAATCTGCGAGCTGATGAGTTTGTGAGTTTATAAGTTTTGGAGCTTATAAATCTGCGAGCTGATGAGTTTGTGAGTTTATAAGTTGATGAGTTGATGACTTTACGAGTTAACTTTGTGTTAAGCGAAGCCATTTTTCACCTTTTCAGCCTTTCACCCTTTCACCTTTAAAACCCTTTTCATCCTTTCATTTTTTCACCTATTATCTTTCCCCTCCAACTTCTTTTTTCGCACCAACATACTAATAAACGACTGCTCGGCCATGTACGAAGAGCGCACCAGAGGAGCACTTTCAGCGTTGTCGTAACCAATGCGCACAGCTGTTCGTTTATATTCTAAAAAGATATCGGGATGAACATATTCCACCACATCCAGTTGTTTATCGCTCGGTTGAAGATACTGTCCAATAGTAATCATGCGGCATCCCACATCATAAACCTCCTGCAAAAGGGCCTTCACTTCCTCTTGTGTTTCGCCCAATCCCACCATTATTCCAGTTTTGGTAATAAACCCACGCTCTGCTATCTCGCGCAAAGTACCCATGCTATTACGATAAGTGGCACGATGGCGAACGCTTGGTGTGAGCCGTTCAACCGTCTCTAAGTTATGTGCAACGATGTCTGGACCAGCCTCCAACACTGTTTTCAACTCCTCACCTCGATAATCAGGGATGAGCACTTCTATAATCATATCAGGGCAAAACTCTCGTATTCTGCGTATGGTTTCAGCCCAATGTGCCGCCCCTTTATCGGGTAAGTCGTCGCGGTCTACCGATGTTATCACACAATGCCGCAGTTCCATAGCCTTCACGCTACGTGCAATTTTCAACGGTTCGTGAGGGTCGGGGGGCAAAGGATGGCCCGTCTGAGTGGCACAAAAGCGGCAAGCACGCGTGCAACGGTCACCCAATATCATAAAGGTGGCCGTTCCGCTCTTCCAGCAATGCCCTTTATTAGGACATTTACCACTACTACATATTGTGTGCAAACCGTTCTCTTCGAGCGTTTTTTCTACAAATCCGTATTTCTCTCCACCCTCAATTGTGGTGTAAAGCCATTTTGGTTTTCTAAGATAAGGTTTGCGTTTAGATTGTTCTTCCATTGTATGCGCAATTAGGCTGTTGTTAATGATGAGCAGGGCGCGCCATGTACAACGCACATGTGGTGCCAACTGCGGCGCAAAGATAAAGTTTTTCGCGTGAAAGCAAAAGACAAAAGGAAAGATTTTTAACTACATTAATGCCATTTCAAACCTTTACCGCTACCAACCTGCTGTTTAACATCCATATCACTCCATCGCGCTGCATGCTATATCAGCGCTAAACATTAGCGAAGCACTGCTCTTCTTTCGCCCTTGGGTTGACTCTTGCATTGCTATACTCCACCCTTCGGCAAGCCCTCGCCTATGCTTCGTTGGCCTTTTGGCGTTTCTTTTCGTTCATTCGAACGCGTATTTTCCAACCCGACCACAAACACCAAAGAATGGCCAAACCAATAATAAAGACGTAAAGCACGGATGTAGGACCAAGGAATGTGTACATACGGCCGGTGTGTATCTCTAAAGCCACATTGCGAAGCGACATCGGTAACGAGGCCATCCATTGGGGCATAGGCACTAAGTCGGTGCCTGTGCCATAGTTTACCACGCACTCGCCATGGGCAAAGTCGCTGCTAAAACCCGACACAGCGTTAGCCCCTACGGGCGGCCCTTGCACCACTTGTGCGGGCATCTCTGTGAAATAGTCGATAACCATGCCCGTGCTGCGCTGCCATATATACAAGCCACTAAACGAGCCTAGCAACCAATAATCGCCATCCATGGTCTTTTGCACATTGAGCCCCATCACACTAACGGGTGGCTGAACCACCAGTTTGCTTGGCGCAGACGAGAGTGTAGACAGCGAATAAAAGCCATCCGAGGTATAGAGTAGCCAATCGTGCATGCGTTCGTCCCAACGAAGCGACCGCAGTTTGTCGTACCACACATTGTCGGCACTGGTTTTTGTGAAGGGTATTGCAGGGGCTTTAACACTGGCCACCAATAAAAGTAGTGGCGGACGAAGCATCCAACCTGTGGCGCACACCAGCAAGGTTAGTACTAGGGTGAGTCTTCCCACACGGTCGTGCCACGAAAACAGCCACTGTCTTGCAGCCATATGCGCCTTCTTCCCCATACGAGGCAACAGCCAATACACCACTCCCGACAGACATAGAAACATGAGTACTAACCCTACGACATCCACTATAAGCTTGCCAACCAGCCCAAACAGCTCGCCACTGTGCAGCCACCAAATGGTGCGAAAGAGGGTGAAGCGGGGTGCTTCGTCATTGGGCGCGGCCAATTCTATGCTCTGAAAGGTGCGATAAGGTGCACGAGCAACAAACACTTGCGAACGCGTTGTCACCACAAGCGTATCGCCACGTGTGGCCATATCTACAATACGGTCGTCGTGCAACAAAGCTAAATTCACTGCTTGCCATGTTTTTTGCTCCGAAAGACAAAACAAACCATACTGCCCTGCTGCGAAAAGTTCGCCCGAAGGCATCACGGCCATACCGCGAATGTTGCGATTGTCCACCCCTTGAGGAAAGCCTCGATTAAAGTCCATAAAGGCTTTGGCACTGCTATCGGTAAGCCATACACCAGCATTACCATACACCAGCACCTTGTTGCGCCATTTAATGGTACCACGCATCAATCCGTTGTTCCATTTATCAAAGCGATATTGCTGTGGCAAAAGATTACGCCCCACGTTGATATGCGAAAACACCGAGGGATGGTTAAGCACAATCCCCGACACGCAAAACATCAATAAGAAGAAAGCAAACACCAATCCAAAGTAGCGATGGTGCTTTATCCATTTACTTTTTTTCACCCTTTTGTTGCTTGTTTTTATCTTTGGGCATGCCTTTACTCATGTGTTAAGCCTCTATTTATGTGCAATACGTGGCCATACGGCCCTTATTGATTAGCAGCTAACCACAAATGTAGGCCAAATGCCGCACAACGCTCATTGGGCACGCCCTTATTTATAGCATACAAAAATAAGAAAAACCACTGACTTAACAAAATGTAAGTGCCAAAAAATGGTGGGATGGCTGGCTTATCAACAAGATATAACAAACAGCGATGCTCACCATCAATACCTTGTCTGTGCCCCGTTCACAAGCACTACGCCATTAGCTTATCTTTGTTTTGCCCTCACGTTCGCCATTTGGATGAAATAACGGTCTCTCCTAGCAATTACGGGTATCTTTAAAGATGTTGTTCTGCTGGTTTAGATGCTTGTGCTTTACTTAGCCTTATTTAGACTTCTCTGTCATATCACGTACAAAATTGTAAATTATTCGGCAGAAGATTTAACATTGTGAGTGCGTTTAAATTCAGCAAGTGTCCATTAGCTCGCAAAAAATCGATTCTCGCGGAAGTTTGTTGGAACAAAAAAGGGGGATGGTTGGCAACTTTTGAAAAACGAAATATAGTAGCAAAAAACCGCCATTTTAACAAAATTATGACCTATTTGCACCAAAACGCAAGGCTAACTCCTACAAAACGCAGTGCTAACTCCTACAAAACGCAGTGCTAACTCCTACTAAATGCAGTGCTAACTCATGCAAAACGCAAGGCTATTTGGTGCAAAACGCAACACTAATTGCTGCTTTTTGCACCATGAAGAGTTACTTTTGACTCACCCAACACCGAACTTATTACGACTTTTTGAGGCAAAAATTGTCTTAAAAAGGGGTTTTTAGCAAAAAAAATAGTGGTTTTGGAGAGGTGAAAATCGTGAGCAGGCGAGCAAATAGAAAGGCAAAATGGTGCAAAACGCAAAAGAAAGGCCCAAATTTGATATAAAACAAAATGCAAAAGACTAAAATTTGGGGCAAAAATCAGTGTTTTAAGCATATTTTTTCGCTAGAAGGGGTGCTAACAGAGAGTCTTGTTTGTAAATTATTTTTACCTTATTAACAAATAAGGAAAGAGAAACAGGCTTGCCAGTCAAACACAATGCCCCTAGCGTTTGGGATAAAGCCACCGCCATCGTGCAACATTCTTTTTGGCTACTGCATGGCCTATTATGGCAGTCGGCAAAACTTCTAGTCGCACAATTTTAAGTTTAGTAAACAGTGGTCTAGCGATGCCCCTCCCAACATATAATCTTCCGCGCTAATACAATGCTTTGCAGGAGAGAGACAGTGTGTGTTGAGATGCTTATCCCCAAAACCAAGCCTATCATAAAAACACTTTCGCCCTACTTTCCCCCTCAGTTAACGGGCCGAAAGCAGGGCGAAAGCAAAGTTTAGCGCATTCTTTTTGTTATAAATTCGTGCAAGATGTCGCACTTAGTGATATAATCGGGTGGCGTTTTCAGCCCCTTAAGATATTGCGCAAGATTGGTATATCGGTTATAAATGGGTTTACAATCGTCTAACCCTTCAAACCATTCACCCGACGTGCATAGGCTTCCTACGGAGAATTGAGCATACGACATGTGGGCCAAGGCAAACATACTCTTCAGCTTTAGCTCGGGGTTCTTGCTCTTTTCGCTTTGTAGCAGATAGCGTTCGGCCTCGGCAACAAAGTCTTTTTCGTAAGTACGCACCGAGTCGTAAGCACTAACATAATCGCGTGTTAGAAACCAACAATCGCCATAGACAGACGCTTGGAAATAGCGCGAACCAAGCACATAGGCCACTTCGGCCTGCACTTCCTTATTTCGTGCCAACTTATAAGTGCTCAACAGTTGCAACATATCACGACAGTACTGCACCTTAACATTGTCTTTCCCACCATTATTCATAACGGTTTTTACGGGTCGGGGTCGGGGTGTAAACCATCTATCGGCCTTAAAATCGTTGTTAAGCGCATAGTCGTTATACCCTTTAGCGCTGAGATATTTAGTTCCCACCTTCTCTAAATAAGGGATAGCCTCAGCAAAATTTCCCTCACGCAAGAAGGCAGTACCGATAAGGTCGTTAAAGCAATCAGGGTTTTTATATGCCCTCGACACAGCCAAACGAAGCAGCGGATCGGAAATATTAGCATTGAGATAGCTGTAATAAGCAATCATTTGCTTAGCAGTGAGCGAATCGAGCGCCATGCCATATTCCCCCCATATAAGGGATAGACCAGTCTCCTCATTGTCTTTGTAGTATTCGGGCTTGTGAGGATGGTCCATGAAAGCCAACAACGCCAAGCGCTCATTAGTCGTGGTCTTGGTGTTATAACGCGGAATGAGATAGTTGTACATTATATATTCCATCACCTCGCTATAATATTCGCCCGCGCTGGAGTAGCTCACTTTCTTGCTATTTTCGTCGGAACAATCCATGAGCCATTGCAGTTCGCCCACAATATAAGCCGAATAGGCGTCGCCCAAAGGTTTGAAACCCGTAGAAGCCAGCAAGGCAATGCTTCGCGCGCAGTGCTTAGCACGCTTAGAGCCATTAAGTTTTTGCGCCTCTTGTGCACATTTAAAGGCCTGTTCGGGCTTATTGTTGTTAAAGTATAACATGGCTTGCGCAGCCTTCCACATAGCTTTATCGCGCACAGCAGCATTGTGAAGCACATCGGTTTCAATCATTTGTAGCAGTTGCTTGGTATCATCGGCATTAACCTGCTTTTCGTCTTGCTCTTCTATATACCTTCCGTAACCAATTTCCCAGCCATATCCACCGTTAACATAGCATTGCAACAGATAGGCCAAGGTTGGCGAATTGGGGTCTTCTTTATAAACGCGCTTGATGCCAGCAGGGTTACGATAGTTTCGCATAGCCCACTCCATGCTCTCCCAGTCGCCTTGTTTCACATAGATATCGCAAGCCTTTCGCCATTGTCCCAAGTTAAGGATGGCATTGGCATAAAGGCTGTGCATCATGTCTTTAAATACACTTTCGGGCAGTTTTGAGGCATTAAGCACCCAATATTCTTGGTTGGCCTGATAGTCTTTAAGCAACATATTGGTGCGCATTAACAATAATGAGAACTGCGGCTTTAAGCGTTCGCCACCATAAGCCTTAGCAGCACGCTGAATAGAAAGCAAGGTGTTGCGTCTTACTTTCAATTTTTCGGCACTGGGATATTCCCAACGCGATTGCATATCATCGCAAATCTTGTTGTATTTGATGGTATTGCGCAGATAGAGCTGCATTTCTTCATCTTTTTTTCGCTTTGCAGCAAGCATCAATCGGGCACAATCTTTATCAAAATAATAATTCCATGGTGCATAACGTTCTTGCCATTCGGCCGAAAAAGGCGTTTTATCGCCAGTATACGCGGCCCAATATTTCATCAAGCGCTCGTAATTGCTGTACGTATAATCGTTCGAGTAGATAGAGAACACCTCTGCTAGGTGTTCATCTCCCATATCTGCACAAGCCCAAGTCTTGTTATTAACAAGCATAAGGCATGCCATTAAGCTAAGGGTTATAAATTTTTTCATAGGTGTGGAATGGATATTTTGTGAGGTTCCTATTGTTTACATCATAAAGAATTATCTCGTTGTGCACATCGGGTCGATGCTTCATTATCAAGTATTGCACGCTTTGTAAGTCGGTGAGTGACGTTTCGCGCACGGCAATGGTGTCGGTTGGTAGCACAGGATATTCGTCTTTGGTATGAATTAAGCCAACAAACCTACCTCCGCGAAACAAGGCGCGCACCCTAAACAGAGGGTAAGCAGCATTGAGAGGCAACGAATAAGCACGCAAGCCGCTGATGTATCGGCGCACCACATCGGGATCGAGAATGGGTCTTTGATAATCAAGCTTCCTAAAATCGCCTGTGTTGTAGAGCATCAAAGTGCCTTTATCAACAGGCGGAACAGGCATAGCCAACTGGTGCAGACGGATGGTAACAGAGAGTTTAAGCCCAGCTTGCTCCACCATTTTATGCAACTGGCGAAGAAAGTCGAAATAAATGTCTTGCGTTTGCTTGCTCCAGTCGCAATCAATCTGTATTTCTTTCACGTTTCTAATGCCGTGAGTCTCGTTCATTTGGCAAATGCGCTGCCACAATTGTTTGGCAAAGGTGGCTGGTTGGCGCATGCAATCGTTGGTAATAAACACCGTTGGGATTATCTCCATGCCCTGTGGAACCGAGTCGTTAAAGGTGATGGTGGCATTGGGTAGTGGGTCTTTATCAGGGTGTTTCACCACATCAAAATAGCGCACATA
Source organism: Hoylesella shahii (assembly GCF_937990675.1). Lineage (NCBI taxonomy): Bacteria > Pseudomonadati > Bacteroidota > Bacteroidia > Bacteroidales > Prevotellaceae > Hoylesella > Hoylesella shahii. Next base: position 7,191 of record NZ_CALKQY010000037.1, read on the forward strand.
GAGCCTTTGCACCCCATGTTGGTGGTAAAAGTGGGTTTTAAGACTGTCGTTAACAAAGGTGGTGCTCCAATAATACAATGCTCGAACAGGCGTTTGGCGTTTATTGGAGCAAGCACCAAGCAGCAAAAGCAGCCCAACCAGCAGGGCCAGGCGTGCTTTAAGCGTATGCTTTACGTGAGTTGTTTTTACCCTGTTCATGTGCGTTTGGTTTTGGTTAGATTAGTTGGTTTCAAGTCGTTCCAATCTCAAAGTCTGGTCAGAATAGTCCACCACGGCCAGTCTGTGTGTGATAAAGATAATCGTTTTATCGCGAGTGGCCAGAATGTTGCTCAGCAGTTGGCGTTCGGTTTCGGGGTCGAGAGCACTTGTTGCTTCGTCGAAAAGCATAATGCTACGGTCTCTTAGCAAAGCTCGGGCAATGCCAATGCGCTGCGCTTGCCCTTCACTCAGTCCACCACCCAACTCACTGCACACCGTGTCAAGGCCCTGTGGCAACTCCATTACAAAGTCGGCACAACTTTTATGCAGTGCAGCAATCATCTCTTCGTCAGTAGCAGCGATGTTGCCAAGCCTTAGATTGTCTCTAATTGTTCCGCTCATGAGCGTGTTGCCTTGTGGCACATAAACAAAATTGCAGCGCATGAGCGAGGTTAGTTCGCGCGAAACGCCTTTATCGTTATAAATGTTTACGCTGCCATGAGTGGGCGACACCAGAGCAAGCAGCAACCGAATGAGTGTGGTTTTGCCAGCTCCCGTCTCTCCAAGCACAGCGGTACAGCTGCCCGGTTTGAAGTCGAAGCTGAGGTTTTGCACTATGTTTCGCCCTTCATCGCTATAAGCGAAGGTTACATTATTGAGTTTTAGCCCGCATGGTGCTGCCACATATTCGGGTTTTCCTTGTTGTTCAAGTGGATTTTCTTCCAATTCCATTAAGCGTTCTGCAGCAGTAAACACCGATACAAACGCAGGAGCGAGCCTTGTGAGATTGCGTGCAGGGTTTTGAATACGGTTAACGAGTTGCAAGAAAGCAGTCATGCCGCCAAAAGTAAGGGTGTGGTCGGCCAGTCGGATTGCAGCCCAGAGGAATGCCACAAGATAGCCAACAGCAAAGCCGAAGTTGAGAACCACGCTAGAGAAGACCGAGAAAACTGTGCGTCGCACCACGTGATGGCGCAGTTCGCTTTGCGTTTCGCCGAGCTTGTTCACCATCATGTTGTCGCTTTCAAGTGTTTTGATAAGCATTCGGTTTTGAATAGTCTCTTGCAAAACGCTTTGAACCTTACTATCAGAGTCGCGCACCTTGCGTGTCAATCGTCTCATTTGGCCCACGTAAGTGCGAGAGGCCAGCACAAAGATAGGCAGAATACCCACGATAATCATGGCCAACACCTTGTCCATAGCAAAGAGATAGAAGAATGCTCCCAAGAACATTGCGAGCACAGAGAGCGAGGAGGGAATGGTTTCGGTTAAGAAAGTAACCACCTGGTTAACGTCTTGTTCAAGTCGGTTGAGCACATCTCCCGAGTGAAAAGCCTCTCGTCCATGCCATTGCGACTTGAGAAGTCGGTCGAGCATGCGTTGTTGCATGCGGTTTTGAGCCTTTATTCCCAAGAGGTTTCGCACCCAAGTGCTGGCAATAGAGAGCGAGAAATCGGCCAAGATAAACATACCCATCAATCCCACAGCCCAATAAATAGAGCCAGGAAGTTGTCCCGAAGCCACATCAATAGCATGCTTCACGGCCCACACCTGTGCCAAACTCACCACCACTTGCAACACGCCGATAGAGGCATTAAGCATTGCTTGCAGCCTATTGCCTTTCCATGCCAGCCACAACCAACGTAGAATGGTTTTGGCAGCGTATTTATTATCGGGTATTCTAAGCAGTGATTTTATTCGCATTTCTGAATGTTTTAGGTGAGATGGTGTTGTTGTCTTTGCCGTTGTTATTGATAATGGCTGGCGTTATCTTTTTATGATTATCCAAGAGCGATGCCTTAGCATAGTTAGCTTGGAGGTGTTGAGGGGGCGTTATTGCTCGTCGGCCTCGTTGTTTTGCATGTCGTGATTGCGATTATCAGCCCCCCACATCATTTTATTTCTTAGCGTTGCGAAATAGGTTTGGCCTTCTCGTCTAACCATTTTCACCACGTAAGGTGCTTTACAGATACGTATATCAGTGCCTTGCACCAGTTTAGTGCTGCGCCCGTCGATAGCAATAAGGTAATTGTGCGACCTACTTTCTACACGCAAGTGCAACTCAACGTTTCCTGGCAACACGATGGGGCGCACATTAAGACTATGTGGTGCCACCGCTGTTAGGCATATAGCGTTAGTTCCAGGCACCACTATCGGTCCACCATTAGAAAGGTTGTAGGCCGTAGAACCAGCTTGTGTGGCTACAATAAGTCCATCGGCTTGGTAAGTTACCAGCTGTTCGCCATCTACACACACGCCAATGGTAATCATAGAAGCATCGTCGCGTTTAAGAATAGCAATATCGTTTACGGCGAAAGGGTTTCCTCCGAAGGTTTCTTTTCCAGCCTCAACCATCATCACCGCATGCTGTTCAATTTTGTATTGCCCACTAAAGATATCGTTTAATGCTTCTTCGGCTTCGCTTGCTGGTATTCCTGCAAGAAATCCTAAACGCCCCATATTGATGCCAACGATTGGTATTTGCTTATGCCCTACTCGCCCCGCGGCCCTCAAAAAAGTGCCATCTCCACCCAGCGACAAAGCAAATTGGGCGTCGAAATCGTTGCCAACGAAAGGTGTGAGTATGCAGTTGGGCAGGTTGCAACAGCCCTTTAGATAGCGTAGAAAAGGTTTATCAACATATACTTCGGCGTTGTGCTGCGCCAAACAATGTAGCACTCGGGTTAGTGCTTGCTCGTTATGTTGCTGACATTCGTTGCCAAATATGGCTATCTTTATGTGATTGCTGGGCATGGCAGGGGCTTTAATTACATTCTATTGGTGTGCTTTGGACGTGGATTGTCATTGTGTTTGATTTCCTTTTTACCATCGACACGCGTCTAATTCCTTTCTTGCAAAAGTAAGAAAAAAAGGCGAGAGCACGGCATTTATTCTGCAAAATATGTAAATGATACAAAAAAAGGAGACGTCTTTGCGTACACATGCAAAGACGTCTCCCATATTTGTTCACTGCCACAAGCCTTTGACTAAAGCATGCCAACAGGTAAAAGAGTGGCAAAAGGCCACATTTTGCAAGCGCAATAGCTCTGCAAGTAAACGTTTTTTTATTGATGGCCACTAACCAAACACCAGTAAACGTTCTGCCTGTTGCGCGCTAGATCAACTCAATTACATCTTTTCGATAAGAGCTGTGGCATAAGCAGCCATGCCTTCTTGCCGCCCAACAAAGCCCATTCGTTCGGAAGTGGTGGCCTTTATCGATACCGCATCTGGGTCTACCCCCATCAATTGGGCCATGCATTGCTGCATAGCAGGGATGTGAGGATTGATTTTGGGCTGTTCGGCACACACGGTTGCGTCTACGTTTCCTACGCGATAGCCTTTCGTGCCAATTAGTTCCACGGTTTTTTTTAGTATCACTTTGCTGTCCATATTTAATGTTTCGTTGGCCGTATCGGGGAAATGATAACCAATATCGCGCATGTTTGCCGCTCCAAGAAGTGCATCGCAAATGGCGTGTATCAGCACATCGGCATCGCTATGCCCCAACAATCCCACAGTGTGGGCTATGCGTATGCCACCCAACCATAGTTCTCTATCTTCCACCAAGCGGTGAACATCGTATCCAAAACCTATCCTGTAATTCATTTTTTAGTTTTTTGTTATTGCGTTTATTGAGTTGGCGAGTTTATTGAGTGCTTTAGTTGGCGAGTTTATTGAGTTTATGAGTTGCAGAGTTTCTTGGTTGTTGGGTGTATTAGTTGGTATTTTTAAACCTATTAACTCGCAAGCCTCAAGGTTCACATCCTTCGAGTCTTAAATATTTCATTGGTAAAGCGTTCAATAACTCACCCCACTCATAGCCTCAAAAACATTAAAACTCACCTACGTTTAAACAAATCTTTCAATCCGTCCATATCAAATGTAAGCGAGAAACGCATGGTTTGGTCTAGCGGATTGCTCTTAGCCGTGGCGATAACATAACCAGCATCGAGCGTGAAAGCGCTCATTTTGAAGCCAGCTCCAACAGTAAAATACTTACGATTGCCTTTATTGGCACTCTCGTGATGATAGCCTGCGCGCACACTAAACTGGTCGTGGTACACGTATTCGGCACCAACGCTCAGACTAATCTCATCCAATTCTTCTTTAAAACCGCCAGGTGCATCGCCGAAACTCTTGAAAATGCCGCCTATAGACGACACATCATAGTAGTTTTTTTGCACACGGCGCTGATAATCTTCGGTTGTCTCGCCATCGTTTTGGTGGGGATAAGTGGGCACCAACAGTTTGTTTGCATCGGCAGCAATAGTAAAACGGTTGTATTCGTCTACGGGAATCATGAGCGAAGCACCCAAACGAAGGTTGGTAGGAATAAACTCGCTGTTGGCGTCTTCGCCCATTGTTATCTTGCTTCCGATGTTAGAAATGTTCATACCAACACCCAATTGGCATTCGCGTTGGCCCAGATTAACGTAGTTTTGATAATACATACCAAGGTCGGCTGCGAAAGCCGAGCCGGGAGTTGTATTATCTGTGTAGCTATATGTAAGGTCTGAGTATATCCAACGCACGCCTGCAGCGATAGAAAATTTATCGCTTAGCATGAGCGAATAGGCCACATCCACCGACATTTCGTAAGGACGAATGGTGAGCGAAGGTGCTCCACTGCCCCCACTAGGTCCGTCGTAGGTTGACACTTCGCCCAAAGAGAAGTAGCGAATACCAGCAGACAGCGCCGCATAGTCGCCAATACGATAATAGCCCGACATGTAAGCAAGACCGATATCATTAACCAATTGGCGCAGCCAAGGCGTATAACTCAGTCCCACTCCGGCCCTTGATATGGCGAAAGGATATTTAGCTGGATTCCAAAACTGCGAATAAACGTCGGCCTCTGTTGCTGCTCCCACGTCTCCCATACCTGCAGCACGGGCGTCGGGTGCGATACCTTGCGAGGTTACTGATGTTCTCACAGGGTTGAATATCTCCTTTTTGTCGTCGGCCCAAGCCGTTGTTGCGGTTACTATTAACACGCATGCCAGGACGATACGTTTGTAATTGGTCATTGATTATATGTTTATTTAATTGACATGTTGACGAGTTCACAAGTTTTTAGGTGCACAAGTTAACGCATTTACCTGTTCTTTACTTGGAAAAGCTCTCAAGTTGCACAAGTTAACAATACTGCTTCAATGCTTATTATTTACTTGATGTTGGGCAAGAGCTTGTTGCTCGGTACTATTGATAAACGCAAGGTTGCGTTTTTTATTGTTGTAAGAGTGCAAAGACGTTTAAAGCTTTTCGCGATTAATACATCGCAACTGTACACCGAAGCCCTTTTCATCGTTTGCCTTGCACAATAAGTTTGCGTGCTTTAGATATCTTGGTGTTGCCTTGAGCCGAGATTTTGGCACGATAGAGATAAACACCAGCAGGCAGCACACCGCCATTAGTATCCATCAAATTCCAAGTACGGGTATAGTTTCCCACGCTTTGTGTACCTTGTTCTTCGCCTATCCACAAGCGTTTGCCTGTTAAGTCGAACACTTCAATGGTAACATCCACGGGCATATTCCCCAAATCGTGACTCACGATGAAGGTTGTGGCAGTGGTTGCGGGGTTTTCTGTGGCATCTATCCGCAAGTCATCGTCTGGCATTCCACCCACAATATTAAAGTCGAGTGTTACTTGCGACGTATTATTTTGTACGTCGCTAGCCCTAAATTGCAGTTTATGTTTGCCTGGCGAGAGTGTAGGAATATTAAACATCACTGTGCCTTCGGTGTACGAACCGAAGGAGAATGCGAAGTGTTCGTTGAGGTTATAGGTGGTGTTCATATTGCCATCCACCACCAATTGCATGTTGTGTCCGATGCCACTTCCTGTGGCATTGAGTCCGTCTTTATCCGAAATTTTAGCAACAAAGAGCGGTTGCGCCGTTACATTTCCGCCATTTGTAAACGAGGTGGAATTGAGATAACAATAGATCGACGGTCCAATCGAGTCGTTGACAATCATTGATCCGCTGCCGATGGTGAAGCGTTCGTAACTTCCGTTGGCCCTGCTGGTGCGGTCTTTGTTTACAGCAAAGAGCGTTACAAGCCCTGTTCCGTTGTCGTTGTCCACATCTCGCGGAAGGGGAAAGCTTAGTTTGAACTTACCATTGCGCACGCTGTCGGCTCCATTAAATATTGTATTCAGGCGGTCGGAGTAAACAAAAGGTTCGTCTGCGCCATCGTCTTCGGATTTGTTATTGAGTCGTCCCACCAGTCTTTGCTTACGATCGCGCACGGTGGCACTAACCACTCCCACAAAGTTTCCATTGCCTTCTACATGTCCTACGATGCTGTTCACCTTTCCAGCTGTGAGCATTGGTAGCGACGAAGCATGCACCGAGCTGCCATTGATGCTATCAATCACCACCCTTTCGGTGGCTCTTTTGATGGCCAAAGCAGGGTCGCCAAGCAGCGAATACTGCAATTTGTTGGTGGTTCGGTCTTGTCCATCGGTTATCATAAAGTTCTTTGCCAGACGCTGGGCCTCGCCAAAGGTCATGGGTTTTCCACCATTATCGCTTAGCAAGAAATGCAGATAAGCCATATTGATACGCTTATTATAATAGGCGTAAACAGTGCGTGTGGTACCAAAGAAGGCCACTGCGCCACCATTTTTATTAAGCACAGCGGTTTCGCCAATAGTGGGCACGCTGCCATCGAAGGGCATAATGTCGCACGAAGCTGTTATCCAGAGCGGTAAATTGATATTAGAGAAGGCTTTGAAATCATTGAGACGAAGCACCGACTCGTGCGAAATCTGGTCGGTTCGTCCATGTCCCACGTAGTTCATTATCAATGCTCCTGCAGCCTGTTGTTGTTTGATAAGCGTAGTAACCTCAGGATAAGTGTGGCCAGTTGCGCTGTTTTCGCGTTTAAACAAGTCCCACATCACCTTACGAATTAGATATTGTGGATGTTCCACCGCAATGCTATCGGCCATTTTATTGGCATCGTCCATGTGCAAATTGTCGTTGCCATCGTCGCCCATAAACATGATTGTGTTTTGCCAAGCGCCAGCATTATCGTTTTTTGCATAGGCAATAGTTTTGTCTACCATTGTCTTTGCATCGCTGGGAAGCACCACGGGAAATCGTCCAACGGCCACATCCTGCAAGTCATTTCGTTCTAAGTCAATCCCTTCGCCATCGTCTAGAAGGGTGAAAAAGCCATCATCAACGTAGCAAGTTATCTCGTTAAACGAGTCTTCGCTTTCAAAACACAACAAGTAATCATCAACACTCGCTGTGCGCCAGTCGGCTGTATTCATGCGATTATCCCAAGCACAGTCGCCAAAGAGCAAGAGGTATTTGGGTTGGTCGGCCTCGTTTTCAGCCCTATCGTACAGCATTTTAAGATATCTTCGATAGGCATTGGCATCGGGTGTGCCACTAGCGAACTCGTTATACAGTTCGTCAGCGGGTACGATTTGCACGCGCATTGCATCGTGTTGTTCGTGAAAAGCCTTAAGTCTTTCGGCTTCTTGTCTTAGCTTTTGCGACGTGGGAATAATGATTACCATGTCTGCAGCGCCATGGGCATGCAGATTTTGGTTGGTGATGTTGTGCACATACTGAGCCGCGGGAATGTCGGCAGCATGCAAGTTGGGGGCTGTTCGGGGTGAGTTGGATGCGATAGAGATGAAATCGAGCCTTGCAGCACCGCCTTTTGTCACTTCAATTGTTACCTCGTTTTTGGCCTCAAACTGCGCCACATTAATGGTAAAATTGGTTTTATTGCCTTTATCGTAATGGGTAGGGATGTTTACTCGCATCTCTCCCAAGCGCTGTCCGTTAAGACTTACCACTGCTGTTGTGGCCGTGCCTGCCGATAACGCCACGGTGATACTTCCACCAGCGCCAGCCACAGGTGCGTCGATAGTGTAAGTTTTCTTTGTACCTTGAGCGATGGGCGTGTTCTCAAAGAGGTTTCTTCCGCCCTGATACCAAGCGAAATTGTCTATCTCGTGCAGTGTGTGATAATCGTTTGGCGAGGGATAAAAGCTGCTAACAAAGGTATTTTCGTTCACCAATAGCGGTTCTTCGCTGGTTTGTGTGATGAAGTAATAACCGTAATCTGAGTAGGGATTGCGTGTACGCACGGTCGCATTGTTGCTTTCCCAACTCACAGAACCTTTGGCATAAAACAATCTTTTACCATCTACAATACAGGTAGGCACTTCTTTTAAGTCGTCGCTTGCTTGCAGTTGCGCTACCTCCAACATTTCGTTTTGCAAATTACCGCCATAACCATACACCTTTATCTTGCTCAAATCGTTGAACCCAGCTTGCCTAATAAGGTTCTCGGTTATTTGATATACGCCACTGGCAGGCACGCGTATCTTTGCCCATCGGCCATTGGCGAGCACCGAGTTTTGGACATATCTACCAGCGCGAGGAGCCACTCTTGTAAGCGTTTGTTCTCTTTTATATGCGCGTTTCAGGGCTTTGGTCTCCACTTTGAGCATAAAACCCACCAGCATTTGGTATCTATTGTTGCGAAACACCAGCGGACAGAAGCCTATATTCAATATAGCCTGCTTACGAGAGGTTACAATGCGCTGTTCTAGTTTGGGCATCTCGGGCAATGCAGCCCCCCAGTTAGCATTGTAGTTGGCTATATCGGCACGAGTCATCTCGGCAAATTCGGGATACACAATACTTACTGTGTAAATAGAATCTTGATGATTTTCGGGCAAGGGAATGGCATAACCAAAATGAGGCCATATGCTGTCGACCCGCACTTGCTCGTAAGTGAGGTTGAAAAATCGCTGACTTTGCACGCCTAAACAGGCGATGAAAAGCAGCAACAATATGATTGTTCGTTTTATTATATGCATGTATGATTGACAAGTTTACGTGTTAACGTGCTATCAGACGTGTACTAGCGACAGGGAGAGTAAACCATAAGCGTTGGTTGTTTGCCATTCATAGCAGGCCTTAACTCGATTAACACGGCCAGCCACCCACATTTGCGGTTCTAACCGCTTATGCATACTACCACATTACTTACTTCTTGCCACTAAGTGGCTTACTCCTTACCACCCTATTTACACCGCACGTCCAGCACCTTTTGGTCTTCTAGATAGCCTTCAAGAAGGTCGCCAATGGCAACAGGACCAACACCCACAGGCGTACCCGTATAAATAAGGTCGCCCGTTTTTAGGGTAAAGAAACGACTGATGTAGGCCACAAGCTCGTCTACCTTAAAAAGCAAGTCGCTGGTGCAGCCCTCTTGTACCGTCTTACCGTTTTGGTCGAGATGAAAATGCAACGCATCCACACTTCTAAAGCGTTCGATGGGGAGCCATTTACCTAAGGCGGCCGACCCATCGAAGCCCTTGCACAGCTCCCAAGGCAACCCCTCGGCACGCAATTTTCTTTGCAAGTCGCGTGCGGTAAAGTCTATTCCCACCGTCACGGCATCGTAATATCGATGGGCGAAACGCTGCGATATGCATTTGCCCAATCGCGAAATACGCACCACGAGTTCTGTTTCGTAATCGATACGCCCCATAAAATCGGGCACAAAAAAAGGCTTACTATCTTTTAGCAGCGCCGAGTCGGCTTTGGTAAACACCACGGGCGTCTCTGGCTTATATAACGTTCCGTCCAACTCTTTATTGTGTTGGGCGTAGTTCATTCCTATTGCGAATATTTTCATTTGCTGTTAATTTCAGTGTATTTAACCCTACAAAGTTACTACAAAAAAGTGAAATGCGGAAAGATATAGTGATAGAATTGAGTTACAAGGGTTTCAGTTGTGCTTCCGATTATTCGTGAAGCCATCGCAATCACCCCTAAAGCCAAATCAGGACGCCGCTACGTTACTTGTCCGTAACCATGCCCGAAAAGGCGACAAACGGACACGGATAACGAAACAAGGCGTTAAGGATTAGTGAGTTATTGACAACCCACGCAACAAATCCGGTTACGGAAAAAGATTGCGCCGTTCCTCCCCGTTTTGCGTACCGGCGACGGACTCTTCACCGACTAATTTTGAACCTAAAAAAATTAAGGACGATGAAGAGTACATTTTCAGTAATCTACTACCTCAAACGTCAGGTAGTGAAAAAGGACGGGACAGTACCCGTCATGGGACGCATCACGGTGGACGGCAGCCAGACGCAGTTCAGTTGCAAACTGACCGTCGATCCCAAGCTGTGGGACACCAAAGGGGGACGTGTCACGGGCAGAAGCACGGCGGCACTCGAAACGAACCGCATGCTCGACAAGATGCGTGTGCGCATCAACAGACATTATCAGGAAATCATGGAGCGTGACAATTTCGTCACGGCGGAGAAGGTCAAGAACGCCTTTCTCGGACTGGAACACCGCTACCACACGCTGATGCAGGTGTTCCGCCAGCACAACGAGGACTACGAGAAACAGGTGGAGGCTGGCATGAAAGCCAAAGGCACGCTCCTGAAGTACAAGACCGTTTACAAGCACCTGCAAGAATTCCTCACCATCCGCTACCGCGTGAAGGACATCGCGCTGAAAGAGCTTACGCCCGCTTTCATCTCCGACTTCGAGATGTTCCTACGCACGGACAAGCACTGCTGCA
>NZ_CALKQY010000038.1:0-17878 GCF_937990675.1 Hoylesella shahii
ACCATTGACACACAGCTTGCATTGTTCTGAATTCGTCGAACTCACGTTAAATAGCAAAAAATGGGGCGAAAAACGGATTGAACCCTGCTGCCATTTTTCTCTTTTTGGGGTGTTTTATATAGGTTTTAGTGGTTTTTTTCGTCTAGAATGAGTGGCGAGAAAAGGGTGATTTGTAAAGAATATTTATCGTGTTAACAATTCAATTCCTCTCAGTCGTTGTGGTTGTATGTGGCAAATGAGCGTTTTATATGGTGGTTATCGTCTTTATATTGCTCACGCCAAAAACTCTGTTTTCTTTGATGTTGGTTTGGGTTATGGCAACAATAGGGTGCACCATCTATTGCTTAGTGCTTATTGGCGCATGCTGCTGTATGAGCAACATGTGTAGCAATGTTTGTAAAAGGTTATTTGTTCAGCGCCCTACATTTCTCTATCAGCTGCCAACGCGTAGCTTATTGAATAGCAAGCAGATAAAAATATCCCCTCGTTTGTTGCACTTATCCATGCGAAGTGCAGCAAGCGAGGGGTTGAAAGGCTGGTTTGCCTTGTGTTGATAAATGGTGTTTAACCCAAAGCGGTTGTTAAAAACCAGTACAGATGTGGTTGGATTATGAACAGCTGATACGTCTAACTCTTGTAGATATAGCCCACTGCGCCAAGCACATGCCTTAAGCAAGATGCGTGCAACAGCGAATGGCGAACAGTAAGCAACGCGAGGGATGGCATCAACTGTTAGATACCAGCAAACAATTGCTTGGGATTGTTGTTGGCGCGTGGCGTGCTTATCTCACCACATATTTTTTCTTACCCACCACATATATACCCTTGGGCAAGCCCAAAAGTGCTTTTTCTTTCTCAACATTAGCGCGTATCAGTCGGCCGTCTATGGCATAAACGTTCACGTTTAGCGCTTCAGCTTGTGGAAAATTAACAATATTGGTAGTGACATTGGCCACAAACAACTGCACAATTTGTTGCGCGCTCGAACTCTTATAGCATGCAAAGCGTGGTTGATGATTGTTGTAATAAATAGCGCGTTCGGTGCTTTGCTTGTTGGTAATTCTCACAATTGTGTCGTTCACCACGTCGATGTCCCATTGAGCAGAGGCATTTTGGGCATCCTTTTCGTTGTTTAGCGTGTTCTTCGTGCCATTGTATGCCAAGTAAGTTTTCTCTATTCCGTCGTACAGCGTGTAGCTTCCTTGCTTTCCACCAAGCGTCAATGTGCGCGGCTGGTCTTTGCCATTCACCTCTGCAGTCATTTCAAATCGGCTCATAGGCGCCGTCACCGATGTGCGATAACCTTTGTTACTGGCGCCTAAAGCAGCGGTAGCCTTTTCGTTAACGATGAGATAGTATCCACCCGGTTGCAAGTCGTTAACAGACATAACTTTTTTAAACACCACCTTACCCGTAGGCATTGCAGAGTTATTATCGGGTGTATCAGGCGTGTTAGGCTCGTCGGGCTTGTTCGGTTGGTCAGGGGTATTCGGTTCATCTGGATTATCAGGCTTCTTGTTTTCACCAGGTGCAGTGTAGTTGGCATAATCAAAAGCCTTGTCGGTGAGCGTTCCCCACACGTATTGTTCCAGTCCGGGGTAGTCCACATAGGGGTTTCTGTTCATCTGCAGTTTATACACAGCGTTGTTTCTGTCCACCTCTTTTTGGCTCACGGGGTCGTTTCCAGCCCATCGAATAAACATATTAAGTGCCCATTGTGCCAGTCCTGGGTAGCTGCTTTTGCCATAAGTTTCTCCACCCCACGAACTAACGCGGTCTTCATAGCGTGTGGCCATGTAGAAATACACACGTGCAAGGTCGCCTTTATATTCGTCGGCAGGTTCGAACACCGTGCCATGGTATCCTTCGGTGGTGCACTTACCCACTTTGCTAAATCCATTTTTCGATTGATAGTTTTCGCCTTTGGTTTCTCCTAGCGGATAATTGCTTCTCCTATTATTAACATATCCGTCGGTGGGAAACACATGGAAGAGGTCGCTTTTCATCGGACTAGCTTTCTTAAACCAACTTTGAGGTGTGGTGTGTTCTCGATTAAACACGTCGCCCTCTTGCTTATAATTGCCCTTATGGCCATTAACAGGGTCGTATTTGGTGACATTCGAGTAGATGTCCCAAATTGTTCCGTCGGGTCGCAGGTCGGTGGTTTTGTACGCATTCCACAACGCATCGTAACCTAAGTCTTTCGCACCGGTAGAGATAATTTTGCTCAAGGCCGTTTTAAGCGCTTCGCCTTTTAGAGCGTTAGCATTTTGATAATAAGTTCCCGACCCATTGGGACCTTGCGCCCATGCGCTAAGCGTCACCGTAAGGGCCATCAACATGTGTGTAAATCTTGTTACTTTCATATTGTTAATGTTTTAGATATTTACAATATGCAAATATAATAAAAAATTACGAGCCGTAAAGGCTTGGGGTGTTTAAATCTTTTAAAATCCGTATGAGCCTTATAAAATTCGCGCAGCGTGATGTGTTGCCAGTTTTAAAGTGTTCGTTTTGTAGCGTTTTGCGCTCAGTGTTTACTTCTAGTTGTGCAACCCTAGGTTAAAACGCATGCTTAATGCGATGAATGAGGAATGTGCGCCACTTGCAAGATAAAGCGCTTACCCTAGTTAAAGCTTTTAATAGCATAGCACAGCGGTAGCGGAAAAAGTCCTAAACAATGAGTAAGACAAAGCATGGACAGAAAGAAAAGACTGCCATGTCAGCGAAAAAACATCAGGAGGGCATGCGTGGTGAAGAAAAGAGGCCATAAAATAGCTATAAATCAGATAGAAACGAGAGGGGAGTAGGGGAGTGGGTGGCGGTGTTAGATAGGTGTTTTTTATTCAAACCAAACCCTTTACGAGCCAAGAGCATAAGCATCAGCAGAAGCATGTTATTTAATTGAACTTGACTTAATAAATAAGAAAAACACGCAAACCATCTGTGTTGTGAAAATTTATTGCTAAATTTGCATGCAATAAATTTCTAAATTCTCCACTATGTCATCATTTGTTGCAGATAAAATTGTGATGGACGGTCTTACATACGACGACGTCCTGCTTATACCCGCTTATTCAGACGTGCTGCCAAAGACAGTAACGTTGAAGACAAAGTTCTCTCGAAACATCGAATTGAACATCCCTTTCGTTACGGCAGCTATGGATACTGTTACCGAAGCAGCCATGGCCATAGCCATAGCGCGTGAAGGTGGAATAGGTGTGATACACAAAAACATGTCTATTGAAGAGCAAGCACACGAGGTGGCCGTGGTGAAACGTGCCGAAAATGGTATGATTTACGACCCCTTAACCATTAGAAGGGGACGCACCGTGAAAGATGCGCTTGACATGATGCGCGACTATCACATCGGTGGTATCCCCGTTGTGGATGAAGATAATCGTCTCGTGGGTATCGTAACCAATAGAGACTTGCGATTCGAACATCGTCTTGACAAAAAGATTGATGAGGTGATGACTAGCGAAAACCTTGTGGTGACACACCAACAAACCGATTTGACGGCCGCAGCACAGATATTGCAAGAAAACAAAATTGAAAAACTTCCCGTGGTGGATGCTAACAATCGCATCGTGGGATTGATTACTTATAAAGACATAACCAAGGCTAAAGATAAGCCAATGGCCTGCAAAGACGAGAAAGGACGTTTGCGCGTGGCTGCTGGAGTGGGCGTAACGGGCGATACCTTAGACCGCATGAAAGCGCTCGTTGAGGCTGGTGCCGATGCAATTGTTATTGATACGGCCCACGGTCATTCTAAATATGTGGTTGAAAAGCTGGTTGAAGCCAAACGCGCTTTCCCCAATGTAGACATCGTTGTGGGTAATGTGGCTACGGGCGAAGCAGCAAAATTGCTGGTTGAACATGGTGCCGACGCTATTAAAGTGGGCATCGGTCCTGGTTCTATCTGTACAACACGCGTGGTGGCTGGTGTGGGTGTGCCACAGCTTAGCGCTATTTACAGCGTGTTTGATGCTCTTAAAGGCACGGGCGTGCCACTTATCGCCGACGGCGGACTGCGTTATTCGGGCGATGTGGTAAAGGCTTTGGCAGCCGGTGGTAGCTCGGTGATGATTGGTTCGCTGGTGGCTGGTACCGAAGAAAGTCCTGGAGAAACCATCATCTTTAATGGTAGAAAGTTTAAAACTTATCGTGGAATGGGCTCAATGGAGGCTATGGAGCAGAAGAATGGTTCGAAAGACCGTTATTTCCAAGGCGACACCATCGAAGCAAAGAAGCTTGTTCCCGAAGGTATTGCAGGCAGAGTGCCCTACAAAGGCACGGTGCAAGAGGTGATTTATCAGCTCATCGGCGGTCTGCGTTCGGGTATGGGCTATTGTGGAGCAAACGACATCCTTACGCTTCATAATGCTAAGTTCACCCGAATAACCAATGCAGGTGTGCTTGAAAGTCATCCACACGACATCACCATCACCAGTGAAGCACCCAACTATAGCCGTCCAGAATAATTTTATAACCTATATATAATATGGTGTAACTTCTCGTTGTGCGTGGCTATTGTGCCAACAACGCCCCGCAGGCGAGAAGTTTTCGCCACTTAACCTGTAACTAATGAGATGTAGAGCCCTCTTTGCGGCGTTGCTGTTTGGTGCCCTTGTGGCCCACGCCCAAGACGACCCCACCCTTATGACCATTAACGGACGGCCTGTGAGTCGTTCGGAATTTGAGTACTCGTATAATAAAAACAATGCTGGAAATGTGGTCGATAAGAAAACGGTGGCACAATATGTAGACCTCTTTGTGAACTATAGGCTTAAGGTGGAAGCAGCCTTGGCTGCACGCCTCGACACTATGCAAGCTTTCAAAGACGAGTTTCTGAGTTATCGCGACCAGCAGGTGAGACCTTCGTTTGTTACTAATGCCGACGTAGAAAAGCTGGCTAGAGAGATGTACGAAGAGACTAGGCAGCGCATCGACGCACAAGGCGGACAGGTGAGGGTGGCTCATATCATGCTGCTGTTGCCTCAAAAGGCTTCGAAATCAGTTCAGCAACGTGCTCAACTGCGCATCGACTCCGTCTATCAGGCACTTAAACGTGGTGCTAACTTTGGCGAATTGGCTCGTAAATTGTCTGACGATAAAGGCTCGGCACAGCATGGTGGCGAACTGCCTTGGCTGCAAAAGGGACAAACATTAAAAGAGTTTGAAGACGCAGCTTTCGCACTTAAGCAAGGAGAAATAAGCAAACCGGTGCTCTCGCCTGCAGGTTATCATGTTATCAAACTGATTGAACGTCGCATGTTTCTGCCTTACGACTCGCTAAAGGCCGACATCCTGGCTTACATCGACCAAACAGGAATGCGCGAACAGATTGTAGATAACAAACTGAACGAACTGGCTAAAGCCTCTGCTACGCCCCAAACGCCTGCCGAAGTGCTACAGCAACGCGTGCAAGAGATGGAGGCCAAAGACCCCGCACTGAAATATCTCAATCAAGAATATCACGACGGACTGTTGCTTTACGAAATAAGTAACCGCACCGTTTGGGAAAAAGCAGCAAAAGACGAAGAGGGATTGCGCTACTTTTTCAGCAAAAACAAAAAGCGATATGTATGGGATGAACCTCGATTTAAGGGCATAGCATGCTACGCTAAAACAAAAGCCGACCTCAAAGCGGTGAAAAAAATGGTGAAGAAATTGCCTTTTGACCAGTGGAACGAAGCCCTGACAAATGCATTTAACAATGATTCAACCGTCAGGATAAGGGCAGAACGAGGCATGTTTAAACCTGGAGACAATGCGCTAGTTGATAGAGAGGTGTTTAAAAAACATGGCAACGTGAAAGAAAATCCCCAATTTCCAGTGATGGGCGTGGTAGGAAAAAAACTTAAATCGCCTAAAGAAATGGACGACGTTAGAGCCCTCGTGGTGGCCGATTTCCAAGAAACGCTCGAAAAAGAATGGGTAAAAGACTTGCGAAAAAAATATAAGGTGGAAGTGAACGAAGCGGTACTCAAAACCGTAAACAAACACTAACACCAACAAAACGACATATTTTAAACAACGATGAAAACCAAAACAAAGATATTCTGCGGCTTGTCTGCGATGATTTTGACTGCCGCCATTTCTGCCAATGCTAAGCAAGGACTGGCAACTAAGGTTGCACCGAACGACAGCACGGCAACAAAAACTCCTGCAAAGACCGAAGCTGCTGTGCCAGAATCGAGCGTTGTGGACGAAGTTATCTGGGTGGTGGGCGACGAACCCATACTTAAATCCGATGTTGAGGCTGCTCGTCTGCAAGCCGAAAACGATGGACACAAGTTTAAAGGTAATCCCGATTGCGCCATTCCCGAACAGTTGGCCGTGCAAAAACTGTTCCTACACCAAGCTGCCATCGACAGTTTGGAGGTGAGCGAATCGGAAATCTCTCAGGGTATTGAAGAGCAAATAAACTATTGGATACAAATGGTGGGCTCGAAAGAGAAACTGGAAGAGTATAGAAAACAAAGCATTTCGGAGATGAGACAGTCGATGCACGACGATTATAAGAACAATCGACTCATCGCCATGATGAAAGAAAAATTGGTGAGCGATGTAAAAGTGTCGCCTGCTGATGTGCGTAAATACTTTAAAGACTTACCCGCAGACAGCATTCCCATGATACCTACAATGGTGGAAGTGGAAATTATTACTCAAAATCCTAAGGTGAAAACCGAGGAAGTGAATCGTATTAAAGACCAATTGCGCGAATATACCGACCGCGTAACTAAGGGGGAAACTACTTTTGCAACCCTTGCGCGCCTCTATTCTGAAGACCCAGGCTCGTCAAGACAAGGCGGCGAACTGGGATACACGGGTAGGGCGGCCTTCGACCCCACGTTTGCAGCGGTGGCTTTCAATCTCACCGACCCCAATAAAATTTCAAAAATCGTTGAAACTGAGTTTGGTTATCACATCATACAGCTGATAGACAAACGCGGTGATAAGGTGAATGTGCGCCACATCCTATTGAAACCGCATATCTCGCAAGACGATATCGACCGCTCTAAGGCGCGACTCGACTCTATTGCTTCCGATATCAAAGCTGGTAAATTCACCTTCGAAGAGGGTGCAACTTTTATTTCTGAGGATAAAGACACCAAGAACAACCATGGACTGATGGCCTATACAGACCGCGAAACGCGCTCGCTAACGTCGAAGTTTCGTATGGGCGACCTGCCAACCGAGGTGGCTCGCGAAGTGGAAGGAATGAAAGTGGGCGATATATCCAAACCTTTCCAAATGACAAACGCTCGCGGTAAAACCGTTGTGGCTATCATTAAACTGAAGAATAGGGTAGACGAACACCGCGCAACCATCACAGAAGACTTCCAAGAAATGAAGAATGTGGTGCTTGCAAAGGAGCGTGAAAAGAAACTACACAACTGGGTTGTGAACAAAATTAAGCAGACTTACGTGCGCATGGACGACCGTTATAAGAACTGCGACTTTGAATATCAGGGATGGATTAAATGAGATTAAAAACGATATCGACATCTAATGGCGATTGGCATAGTGGCGCTCTGTGGGCGCTTCTATGCCTTTTTGTACTAAGTCTGCTGCCAGCACTAGCCCAAAAGAAGGTGAAAACTGCGCCGAAGACCGACGATCGCGTGTATCTAGTGCACTCTGATGAGTTGCGCTACGACCAATATGGCCTCGTTCCAGATGCACAAATCGTGAAAGGAAATGTGCAGTTCATGCACAAAGGGGCGAAAATGTGGTGCGATAGCGCGTATTTCTATCAGCAAACAAACTCGTTTCGAGCCTTCGGACATGTGAGAATGGTGCAAGGCGACACCCTTTCGCTTACCTGCGAGAGGGCATATTACGATGGTCAAGCGCAGTTAATGGAGGCTCGGAAAAACGTTTGGCTCAAACATAGAGGGCAAACGCTCAACACAGATAGTCTTAATTACGACCGACTTTATAACAACGCCTACTTCTTTGAAGGGGGAACGCTCACCGATAAGAACCAAAAACTGGTGGCCGACTGGGGGCAATATAACACCCAAACGCGAGAAGCGGTGTTCTATTATAATGTAAAGATGATAGAGAACGACCGCATTATCACCACCGACACCTTGCAATATAACACCCTAACCTCTATGGCGCACGTGCTCGGACCATCGCAAATAACCTCCAAAACAGGGGTGATTGAAACCCGCGATGGCTATCTAAACACCAAAACAAGCATGTCAACGCTGTACGGTCGCTCAACAGTTAACGACAAAGACAAAACCATTACGGGCGACAGTCTTTATTATGACGATAAGACTGGACAAAGCGAAGGCTATGGAGATGTGGTATATGTAGATAAGAAAAACAAAAATAGCCTGTTGTGTCAGCGCTTTAAATACAACGAAAAAACGGGCGCAGGGTGGGCTACTGGTAAGCTCTTGGCCAAAGATTATTCGCAAAAAGATACGCTGTATGTACATGCCGACTCGGTGAAGTTCTTTACTTACAACATCAATACCGACTCGGTTTATCGCATGGCTCATTGCTTTAAGCATGTACGAGCCTATCGACAAGACGTGCAAGCTGTGTGCGACTCGATGGTGGCTAACTCAAAAGACTCGTGTCTTACCATGTATCGCGACCCCATTGTTTGGAATGCTAACCGACAATTGCTGGGAGAAGTAATCAAAATCTACATGCAAGATAGCACCGTTAAAGAGGCTCACGTGCTGGGGCAAGCACTCTCTGTGGAGCAAATGCCCGACTCGGTGCACTTCAATCAGCTGTCGTCTAAAGACATGTTTGCTTATTTTATTGATGGAAACGTGCGCCGTAACGATGCCGTTAGCAATGTTCGTTCTATCTATTTTTCGGTAGATGATAAGGATAGTACACTCATTGGACTGAACTATCTCGAAACAGACACAATGCGAATGTTTATTTCTGCCGAACGACAATTGCAGAAAATATGGACTTGTAGGTTTGAAGCTACGCTCTACCCAATGTCTCAAATACCACCCGGTAAAGAGAAGCTGGAGGCTTTTGGATGGTTCGATTATGTGCGACCTTTAAATAAAGACGACCTCTTTGAGTGGCGTCCGAAGGCTGCAGGAAGCGAATTGAAAAAGGTGCAGCCCCGAACGCTGCCCAAACAACGACTCAACGATGATGATGGAACTAAGCAGTCTAATGCTCAAGTGCCAACGCAAGCCACGGGAAATGTTGCTGATGAGAAAATCGTTGATGCCGTAAAGACTGATGGCTCGGCTGCTGCAAAGGCTAAATCTGCCTCAGCATCTAATGCCAAGACGACTAAAAAGAAGAGTAGCACTTCATCTACAACAAAGAAAACCGCAGCCAAACGCTAAACCAACTACCCCATTAGGTGGACAATAGCGTGGAACTTTTCGCCCTCAACTGGCTTTCAATACCGTGTCCTTTGCTTGTCTTGCTGCACTGCAATTGGGCAAAAAGCGCATCCTTTCTTGACTTATCACAAAAGAATATCGCACTTATGGGAATGTTTTCAATGCGCAGTCCGCGCAGGTTTCATCACGAATATATCTACGCCAACGACCGTAAACAGCGGTTGGAGGAAATAGAACAGCGTGCGAAAACGAGCTTAGAACAAGCCGCAGAACACTCCCAAGTAGAGGATTTGCCTAGAGATGCCGATCGCTTTCGTGGCGCATTCACCCCGCACAATAGCCATTTGCATCGTCGCGGAGCAGCTTATGGTGTGGCATTAGGTAGCAGGGTGTTTTTATTTGTGGCCTTATTACTCTTCATGGGCTATGTGCTGTTAAAACTATTTGGTGCTTAAAGGGGGAAATTTGCTGCAAAGTCTTGTGCACTTTTTGTTATGTGCCTATGTAGACACACCATTATATATAAGGAGAAACAATCAATGAGCGACATAATACAACTTTTACCCGACTCGGTGGCCAATCAAATAGCCGCCGGCGAGGTAATACAAAGACCAGCCTCCATTATTAAAGAGTTGGTTGAGAATGCTGTTGACGCTGGTGCAACCCGCATTGATGTGAACGTTGTCGATGCAGGTAAAACCCAAGTGCAGGTAATAGACAACGGTAGAGGCATGTCTGAAACCGATGCGCGACTAGCTTTCGAACGCCATGCCACATCAAAGATACGTCAGGCATCCGACCTTTTCGCCCTTAACACAATGGGTTTTAGGGGTGAAGCTTTGGCTTCTATAGCTGCAGTGGCACAAGTGGAACTCAAAACACGTCTTGCCAACGAAGAGATTGGTACGGCGTTGTCTATCTCTGGGTCGCAGTTCACCGGACAAGAACCCTGTGCTTGTCCCGTAGGAAGTAACTTTGTTATCGAAAATCTCTTCTTTAATATCCCCGCCAGACGAAAGTTTCTCAAGTCTAACGCCACCGAACTCAATCATATTATCACCGCCTTCGAGCGTATAGCTCTTGTTTATCCCGACATTACGTTTACCCTTCGTAGCAATGGCACTGAGGTATTCAATCTTCCAGCAGTTGTACTTAAGCAGCGTATTGTAGATGTTTTCGGTAAGCGCATCAGTCAAGACCTGCTTTCGTTCAACGTAGAAACGTCTATATGCAAGGTACATGGCTTTGTGGGTAAACCCGAATCGTCGCGAAAAAAAGGCGCACATCAGTATTTTTTTGTTAATGGGCGCTATATGAAACACCCTTATTTTAATAAGGCTGTGATGCAACCTTTCGAACGACTTATACCTCAAGGCGAACAAGTGCCTTATTTTATTTACTTCGAAGTGAACCCCGAAGATATTGATGTAAACATACATCCCACCAAGACCGAGATAAAATTTGAGAACGAACAAGCCGTTTGGCAAATCCTTTCGGCTTCTGTGCGTGAGGCTGTGGGCTTGTTTAATGATGTTCCTACAATTGATTTCGACACCGAAGGACGCCCAGACATCCCCGTCTTCAATCCCAATGAAAGCGCTCCTGCGCCCAAGGTGAACTATAATCCGCATTACAATCCCTTCGACGACACACCTCAATCTGCACTACAAGCAAAGAATAGCAGTAGGTGGGACGACCTTTATGCAGGTTTGCAAACTGAAGAAAAGCCCGAATTGAGTCTCTTTCCCGAAACAGAGACCCCAAGCGAGCCAACAGCGAGCGGAATAATCGAAGATAAATCGCCTGCACATTACCAATATAAAGGGCGTTATGTGATGACCGCCGTTAAATCAGGACTGATGGTAATCGACCAACATCGGGCGCATATACGTATACTTTTCGAACAATATCTTCGTCAGGTGGCGCAGCGTTCAGGCACTTCTCAAAAGGTGATGTTCCCCGAGGTGGTGCAATTTACAGCCACCGAAGACCTGATGGCGCAAAAAATCATGTCCGATTTGGAGGGGTTGGGCTTCGAACTAACCGATCTCGGTGCGCGCAATTATGCCGTTAATGCCATCCCCGCCGGTCTTGAAGGCATCAATCCCATTGAGATGATACGCGACATGGTTGTAACAGCTATGGAAAAGGGTGCCGGATTGCGCGACGAAATCAATGAAGCACTGGCTTTAAGTCTTGCTCGTAACGCAGCTTTGCCCTACGGACAGGTTCTTGGTAACGACGAGATGGAGAATTTAGTCAATGCGCTCTTCGCATGCCCCAATGTGAACTATACGCCTAATGGGCAGAAAATTTTGGTCATTTTGTCGCAAGATGAATTGGAACAACAATTTCGTTGATACTTATATCTTGCTAATAGTCAATCCTTTGAGTTTAAGGGTGACTCCAAGTTGCCGAACTTCAAAGGCTTATTTTAATGTTCAAGAAAGTATTTTTGCAGATTTGAGATAAATCAAGTTTTCGGTATAAAGTTAGTTAAAATGCATTTTTTCATTGCTTGTCATGAAAAAATAAAGAAAATTATCACTAACTTTGCATTGTATTTAGGTAGGTACAGAATTATAGAGAGAAGATATTTTTGCTTATTAATAAAATTAGTTATGAAAAAATTATTGATTGTATTGGCGCTTGCTGGTGTTTCAACAGCATCAATGGCGCAGGATTCAGACCCCGTACAAAAGTATAGCGTGGCAACCAACTCTTTCTGGAGCAACTGGTTTATCCAAGTTGGTGGCGACTGGAACGCATGGTATTCAGACGAAGAACATGGAAAGAGCCTGTCAACAAGCCCTTTCAAAAAGTTCCGTTCAGGTCCTGGTGCTTCTGTAGCTGTAGGTAAGTGGTTTACTCCTGGCATCGGTTTGCGTACCAAACTGCAAGGACTTTGGGGTAAGTCGGTTGTTGACGGCCAAGATCGTCCTAACAAGTTCTGGAACTTGAACGAACACGTTCTGTTGAACGTAAGCAACATGGTATTGGGTTACAATCCTAATCGTGTTTGGAATGTTATTCCTTTCTTCGGTGGTGGTATGGGTCGTACAATGACTCACAACCTCTATTCGATGAACCTTACTGTTGGTGTTCTTAACACTTTCCGCGTATGCGATAAGCTTGCTATCAACGTGGAACTTGGCTGGAACCGCTTCGAAGAAGACATGGATGGCTA
The DNA here is from genome assembly GCF_937990675.1 of Hoylesella shahii. NCBI lineage: Bacteria > Pseudomonadati > Bacteroidota > Bacteroidia > Bacteroidales > Prevotellaceae > Hoylesella > Hoylesella shahii. The sequence continues at coordinate 12,538 of NZ_CALKQY010000038.1, forward strand.
TCAAGGCAACACGCTTAGCAATGTTCATTACAACCGCGGATGGGAAGATAAAGACAACTTGCTCTACGCTGAGCTAGGTCTTACCTTCAACTTGGGCAAGTCTACATGGAACAAAACTCCAGACGTAGATGCTTTGAAGGCTCTTTCTCAAGCTCAAATGGACGCGCTTAACGCTCAGTTGAACGATGCAGCTTCTGAAAACGCTCGTTTGAAGAATATGTTGGCTAACCAACAACCTGCTGAAACAAAGACCATCAAGGAATTTGTTACCACACCGGTTTCTGTATTCTTCAACATCAACAAGACAAACATTGCTTCGCAAAAAGACCTTGTTAACGTTCAAGCTGTTGCTAAGTACGCTAAGGAGAACAACTCTAACATCAACGTTGTTGGTTATGCTGACAGCGCTACTGGTACTCCTAGCATCAACCAAGCATTGTCTGACAAGCGTGCTGAGACCGTTGCTAACGAACTCGTTAAGATGGGTGTAAGCCGCGATAAGATTTCAACTGTTGGTAAGGGTGGTGTAGACGATTTGTCTCCTATCTCGTTCAACCGTCGTGCTACTGTTCAAATTGCTGAATAATAAAGCGCTGAAATCTTGCTTGCCGATTAACCTCGGTAGCTAGAAACGATACAAAAAGGGATGTGCCTGATGGTGCATCCCTTTTCGTTTTATATAGCTTTTATTTCTGCTTTGTGCTTCTCGTGGCGGGTTCGATGGTTGGGATTTAGCTGTTGTTCTTTCTATTCTCTACTGGGTTCTCTTTGTGCTTTTTATGGTTTGGTCGCGTGTCTTTTGTCCTTGCTATTCTCTGTTGTGGCTGTTTTGGGGGGCTTTTGCTTGGACAAGCCTACCAGCATTTTATGCGTCTTGTGTTGCTTTATTGCCTTAACTCCTTGGTTTTGCTTTTGCGCTTTTGGATATTAATCAACCAATTGGGGATAAATGTAAAATATTCAGCGAAGAATTTAACATTGTGAGCGCCTTTTTCTTCACCAACTCTCCTTTCGTTCTCAAATATTCAATTCTCGCGAGAGTTTGGAGAACACAAAATGTGCTTTTCGATTGTTTGTTGAATAACCGGATTTTTGTTTACAAAAACAGTGTTTTGCATCAATTTTTGGGCTATTTACTGCAAAACGCAGTGCTAACTCATGCAAAATGCAGTGCTAACTCATGCAAAACGCAGTGCTAACTCATGCAAAACGCAGTGCTAACTCATGCAAAACGCAAGGCTAACTCCTACAAAACGCAAGATTACACGCACTATTTTGCGTATTATTTGATAGGTTTCGTCTTCCGAGCACCAAACAAAATACCCATTTTTAGGGCAAAAACGAGCTTAAAAAGTGGTTTTTTAGGCGAAAAAATGGTGTTTCTGGGACGGTGAAAATCGTGAGAAGGCGAGCAAATAGAAAGGCTAAATGGTGCTAAATGCAAAAATAACGGGCAAAATTGGTGCGCGATGGTCGTACATAAGACCAAAAAAGGGTCAAAAATCATGCTTTACAGCATCTGTTTTCTCTAGAATGGGTTGCGCTTGTGAGTGTGTTTTGTAAAATAATATTACGCGCTTTAACATATCAAGCGAGTAAATCCGTTTCTTCAAAACTTGGAAAATAGCCCGTGGCGTATGCCTTAAATCCTTCGCCATCATCGCCAGTAGCAGTGATGGTGTACGTTCCATCGTTAACTATAATGTTGTGTGCAGAAGACGAAGTGGCGTAAGTTGAAGTTGATGAGATAGTGCGTATGCCGCGGGCAACCGACTTGATGGTGTATGTTCCGCCATTAAGTGTAATGGGGTTGTCAATGGTTTTAATACCATCTAAGGCTGATGTGATGTTGAATGTGGTTTCGTCGGCAACAATTCCGGCCAGCGTACAGATACCGTTATATGCCGAAGAGGTTACGTTGAGTGTAACCTTTGCCACCGAGCTACTAACGAAGTTCACCGAGCCAGTGTAGTTGCCCGACAATACATAATTAACACCCGAGGCGTTAGAGGTGATGTTGACGATGCCCGAATTATTGGTTACGCTAACGCCCAACACGTTGTTTGTTACGGTTGCAGATGTTCCGTTGAGGGCTATTGTCACCGTGCTACCAAAGGTGTGGCTGCTTAATACGTAGCTTGTTGCATCGCTAAGCGTGGTGGTGCTTACGGTTTGTGTTGCAGTTCCAGTGGTTGTTCCTTTGATTGTTTCAGTAGTCGAGCTGTTATCGTCGTTGCTCGAACACGAGGTGGTTACCCTTAGGTCCATAATTCCCTCGAGGGAGGCCATGAATACATACTTCTTCATTTCTCTTTAAATTTTAGTTGGTAAATTTATTGAGCAGATTTCACGAAAAAAAACGATTGAAGCGCCGTTCCTTCACGGTGTTGGTCGTTTCGTGGAGGCGCGTTTCCCTTTTGTCTGCTCTGATAAAAACAATAGTCAACCTGCACATTGTGCATGTTGGCAATTTTGGTAGTTAGGTTGGTTTTTTAATCATTTGCTATTGTTATTTTTGCTGCAAGCATTAGTATGGTTGTGCTTAGGATAATGATAAGTTGTCCACAATGGTTTTAAAAATAATGGTAAAATCTTTTCGTTTTTCTTCTTTTTTCACTAAGTTTGCACACGTTATGGTGAGCCAAATGAGAGCGCTTGCCTTTCAAAGCAATATTCAATTCATGTAAATAAGATGAAAACTGGTATAACGATGTTTGCTGTTGTAGCCTTAAGCTTATGTGCTACTATGCAGATGCATGCGCAGCAGTTCAGTATTTCGGGCAAATTTCCAGGCCTGAAGAATGGAGCAGCTGTGGAGTTGGAAGTAGAATCGCATGGCAACACCATGTCGTTGGCTCGCACCAAGGTGGTGAATGGTGCCTTTAAACTGGTGGGACAGGTAAAAAGTCCTACCGTTGCGCGCGTGAGAATTAACGACAAAGCGGTGTATGCACACGATGAAGAACCACGCGACCGAATGGTAAATCTCGTGGTTGAGAATGTACCTATCGTGATAGAAGTGGCTGCTTTTGACAGCATTCCTTCGGATAACGACCAAGAAAGACCAACGGCCGAACTGGAAAAGAATGTGCATGTGAAGGGAGGACCCGAACAAGTGAACTTTCAAATATGGCGCGACATTGTGCGACAAGCCGAGATTGCCGCTTGGTATAGCGAGCAAGCATGGCTGGTAGACGCTTACGACAACCCCAAGAAGGGTGGCGAATCGGCCGCCGAAAACAATCTTAAGGCTGTGGCTCTAAAGGATAAAGACGAACTAAAACGACTTAACCGCAACTTTATTGAGGCACATCCTTATGCTGCTATTGCGCTAAAACTGCAACAAGAGGGCATGACCGAGGTGTTTGTTAACACCCGTGAGGAACTGCAAGAGCTTATTGAACGCTTTAAAAACAATGCCGACCGCGAGGGATATGTAAGGTTTAAAAACTTTGTGCAGTCGTTGATGAAGTATGCTAAGGGCACGGCAGTGGTGGATTTCGATGTTAGTGAGGCCGATGGCAAGAAGTCTACATTGAAAAACTTCTTATCAGATAGCAAGTATAATGTGGTTGATTTTTGGGCCTCGTGGTGCGGTCCGTGCCGTGTTGCTATCCCTGGCATCAAGGCTTTGTATGCAAAGTGGAAGGATAAGATAAATGTTGTCAGCATCTCGCTCGACCGTAACGCTGCCGATTGGCATAAAGCCATGAAAGAAGAGGGCATGCCTTGGAAGCAATTGTTGGTGTCGCCCATGGCCATGCGCACGCTTAAAGACGATTATCGCGTTCTTGGTATTCCCGAATTGTTGGTGGTTACGCCCGATGGAAAGATTATTTATGCCACTGGCGACCCCGACGATGCGCACAACTTTATTGAGAAAATGTGTGCCGAGGGCAATAAATAAGTTCTTGGCTGTGTCTGCACTATCGCGTTTAGGGTCTTTATGGGCTATGCGAACATAGGTGGAGGGCACACCATCATTAATCCAAAATCGGTCATTAGAGCCTAAACAGATTTCTTTTTATTGTCGAGCAGATTGCCTGTCTTTGTAGGGCAGGCGTAGCAGGCTATGTAAAGCTTCAAAGACAGACAATCTGCTCGACAAGAAAATATAAGATGTTAGGAAACAACACAAAACAACAATTATAGAAACATTGTGTTCTAATGACCAATTTGGGTTAATATATGTGGTGCGCTGGGTGTTGAAGCGCACTATCTAAGCTTTGTGTATGGTGATCGTTGTGTGGTGCAGTCTGTGGTACACAAAGGTTTTATGCTAATGTTGGCACGGCTATTGTCTGTAAATAGTTGTGCCACGGTTGCCTTTATGTGTTGAAAGATTTACAAAACGATAAGCCCGCATCACACTATTCGGTCTTTTCTCGCGCTCATGGCTTTCCCTTTGTCAAAATTGGCCATGACTAAGCACTGCTGTTTGCTTTATTTTTCGTATTTTTGTGCTATGAAGTTACGAAAAGAGTGTAATTTATTGGAACTGAGCGTAGGTTAATTGCTCATGATAGTAATAGGTTACGATTTAGTTAGTTATCTACTGCATCATCCTTCTGCGCGTTGCGTAACCTTCAAAGAACTCTTCGTATGCAAAAGTAACAATAAAACGGGAGATTTTGAAATGAATCTCCCTAATTTTTTCTTCTCATACAAGTTTTTCCGTAAAAGCGGTTTTGTCCGTCGGCACACCATCGCCCAAAAGGATTTTGGTCGAACGTATGCCGACTACGCATAAGCGGAGAAAAGGGCTTTGCCTCACGCCTAAACAACAGTTTAGACTAATGATGCAAGGCCCATTTCTTTTGTGCTTATGCCAAAGAGGTGCTTTTACGGGTTTCTGACGATTTTTCTTTTTCCACTGTTCCTTTGAGCCGTAAGCGGAAAGCCGTGTCTGACCGCCCGATCCATAAATGGAACAAGCCGTCACACACGGCAGGCAAACCGGGAAGAATGATTTTATCCGTCCGACCGTACACGCTCGGCCAGACATATAAAATCATACTTCCTTGCCGGTGGTTTGCCCGGTTTCACGCCTCCGGCTATGTCCCTTTTCCTTTTGGCGTTTTCCCTTTTTTACGGATTTCTCTTTTGAAGTTTTCCTGTCCAATCTGCCTCCACTTCCGTTTACCTCCATTTTCGCGTCTTTCAGTGAGCCGCATCAGATAGTCATTTCCGTTCTGGGCGCAAAGGTAATTCCGGGATTGGACGGGAATGCAAGGTCAAGCCTCCTGTTTTCGGAAAAAATCTCCAGCCCTGCGGGTAGTATTTTTCCCGAAAAACCTTGCATTCCCTAATCCCTACCTTTTCAAGCACCCGAAACGAAAAC
>NZ_CALKQY010000039.1:0-28696 GCF_937990675.1 Hoylesella shahii
AGCGATATATAATAGAATGCATCAACGAACTGCTCAAGAACAAGGCCAACCTTGTACATTCACGCCATCGCTCCGTACATAACTTTCTCATGAATCTCTGTGCGGCATTGGCTGCATACTGTTTCTTCGAGAATCGAGAATAAGCCAGAGGCACTGCCAGTGCGTATTGAAAAGACTAGGCAATTGGAACTTTTCTAAGCAAACCTTTATCCCGAACTGGCGTAGACATACAAGATGCCGACAAGAAAATAAAAGATGTTAGGAAACAACACAAAAAAGAATTCTGTAAACATTGTGGTCTAACGATCGATTAGGGTTTATAGCTGTGTTCTATAAAGGCAATTCATCTAAAAAGGGTGTGCCATAAACCACTTGGCACACCCTCATGCATTATCGTATGATAATTTTATGTCCGTTGATGATATAGATGCCTGGCTGTAACTCTTTAAGCGAGTTTACGTTTGTGGGCACACGTTTCCCATCAATTGTGTAAATTTTATTGGGTATATTATTGTCAATCACCGCGGGTTGAATGTCTGTATAAGTAGTTTCGATAATTTTTTGGAACCGACTCCAGCCTTTGGTCTTCTTGTAGAGATTAAGTTTTCCTCCAGGAACACACAATTTTGTATTGGTTATAACAAACTGTGGTGCAGTAAACCCATGCTCGTTAACAGTTGGAGGAACGGCGTTATTGATGTAGATGCGTTCTATTTTTGTACAAAGAATGGCGTCTGTCTCTATGGTTTGGATGCGCGACGGTATGACGAGAGATTTGATATAGCCACTTGTTATGGCCTGCCGCTTAATGGTTACCACCGTTTCGGGAATTCTAAAGTCGGTTATTTTGCTATTATGTGGCAATAAAATCAATGTTTTTTTAGCTTTGTCGTATAATGCGCCACCATCTGAAGCGTATTTTGTATTGCCATTCTGAACCGTAATTTTTTCTAGACTATTGGCTTTGTTAAATGCATCACCGTCAATCTTGTCTACAGAATTGGGTATGTCTATTGTCTTTAATCCAGTCATATAAAACATAAGTGGGGTTAATGTCTTGACGTTGTTGGATAACGATACATTGGTTAGGGTTGATATTCCACCAAATACACCATTCCCCATTAACGTTCTGCCTATGTGGGCGTTTCTTAAACTGGTGTTCTTGAAGAGGTCTTTACCGCAGGTAAGTTCTGTTTTATTATCTTTGATGGTGAGATTAATAAGATGTGTACAGCCCAAGAACGCTTCTGCACCAACGCTGTTAATTGATGAAGGGATTGTAACGTCTGTTATTTTGGTGTTGTTTTTGAAGGCTGCATTAGCGATGGATGTAACCTTGCATTGTTGTCCATTTATGAGCACATTCTCTGGAATAATAAGGTTGTTGTTTGGCTTTCCGCCTTTTAAGGTTGCGGTTTGGTTGCCATTATTTTCAAAAATTAGTCCATTAACCGTTGTTTCTTTTTCGAACTTTTTGATGCCACAAAACACCTCTTGGTCCCAATTCCATTGTCTCTCGTCCTCGGTGTTTAGTGCCGACAGCGTGAAATATCCGTCGTTCCATCCGCCCCAGCCCCAGTTCATGTGGTAATAACCACCACTCTTATAGCCATCGCATATAAATTGGTGACCCTCGTTCTTGTTCTTGTCTTGTCCGCCAAATAGCACAGGCAGCCCATTGGCGAGGTCGTTATATATGGCTTCTTCAAAGGCGTTAAGCCCCACAGTGTTGCGTATAACTCGCTTGTAATTGGGAGAATAGCCAAAGTATTTGGCCATCACTTCTCCATTCCTGAAGTATGCCCAACTTCCCCATGGTCCATAGTGCATCTCGAGTGCAATGCCACAGTTGTATAAGAGGGTAGCAACAGCGTTGTTGGTGTCGTCGTTGCCCTTATATGTGGTTTTCATCTTGTCCCACTGAAAGGTGGTATTCCCAAAATCAGCAGACAGTTTTTTGCCATTCCAATCATACGAATGGCTTCCTGTGCCTTTCTTTGGCCATTTGTGGTAGTACATCAATTGTGCAGTGGCAGTGGCAACGCATCCCGTAACACATCTTCTTTTTTCTTTGTCGTCGTATGGGCATAGTGTGTTGTAGGGTGCTTCTTGGTTCCATTTCGTTTGTATCAACGGCGCTATATTGTGTCGAGCTTCTGCTGCACGAGTTTTGGGGTTGCGTTCGTTTTTCGATGCATATTCTATTTGCTTTTGATAACACTCCAACCACCATCTTGTTGCAGGCGCCATGTTTTTAAAGTTGAATGTTTCTGTATCTGAATAGGCAAGTATGGGTTCCGAGTTATCATCTGCAGAGGCAATGATAAATCCTGTATCATCTTTACTAGTAAATACGTAGCATAAGGCCGCGTTCGTGGTTTCGCTGCGAAATACATGCTTAATCTGCAATTGACTGGCACTCGGTGCACGCGTGGTAGTGACGTGTTGTGCCATGAACTTCGCCGATATTGCTTTGGCTTTTTCCACAGTAATTGGTTTGGCCATACAGATTGTGCCGATTAACCATAACCATAATAGTGTAAATTTTCTCATGTTATTGATTTTTATGTTTTATATGTGTTAAGATTATTCCGCTAAACGCATCTTGCGCATTGCGCTTTATGCGTGTTTGTTGGGCTTTTTTTATGTTGTTGGAGGTGTTTAATCTTTCTTTTCGTACCTGGAAAAGTGCGTTTTGCCTTTCCACTTCGCCCAAAGCTCCGTGTTGGCGATTTTCAATTCTCGCCATGACAATGTACGAGCAAGCTCGACATTGTTCATTTAGCTTAACGAAAACGTTGGTTTTTCTTTTGGGGTGTAATGTGTTTAGCACAACTCAAATACACAAGTGACGATGATGGTGAAAGTTGAGGTTGTTGATGAAAGGATGAAGTGTTTACGATGAACGAAAAAGAACTAATTACCCAACTTGAAGAATTGGGGTGTTGTTCTTTGCCATTCTACTTCGGTTGAAATGTAAATTCAATTTATCTAACTACTATATTGTTCTTTTTGTCATGGTATTTTGCCAAATGGCCCACTCCAAAGCTACTCAAATTCTGCAAGAAAGCGAAGCTATGCTAGAGTGTATGGCAAAGTTAGAATTTTTTAAAGATGCAACCAAATATTTTTCGATTTATTTTAAAGAATGGGCGCTTTATTTTTGCGACTATATGCTAGGTAAGCATCTTGTATTTACTTCTTTTTTTAGGGGATGGGTTTGGTAAGGCCGTTTTGTTGGGCTGTAGTTAGGGCTTTAGTTGCTTGCTGGGTTACACTAAGCAGTAACTACGCGATAGGCAACACCTTGTTGTGCTGTGTGCTAAGGCAAAAGTATTGTTGTGCTTTTGCACTTTGTGCATGTGATAATGATGCTATGAGATGGATGCTTGCGCTCATCCTGTGGAGCGATGTTGTGGGATTGTTGCGATGATAATGTAAAATATTTACACCAAAATTTAACATTATGAGTGCCGTCTGCGTAAATTTTCGGGACGTAGCTCGCAAATTCGCGCGTATTTTTAAAGTTTGTAATACGTTGTATGTGTGGCGGTTATGCGCTTTTAGGTTCAAAATTGACCTAAAAGGTGTATTTATGGGGGTGAAATTCGGTATTTTTTAAAAATTGGTTTGCCTTCAATGTATGCTTTGCATTGCTTGTCCATTTCTTATAGGCAACTGCTTGTGTGAAAACTTTTACAAAGCAGGGTTTGTCTTGTTGCAGTGTTCTTGTAAGTTGTTGTAAATAAACTTGTTATAAATCTTATTTTTGTAAACAAAAACGCGACATAACGCTGTGCGAAATGCACCAAAATGCAACGCATTTAGCACCAAAACGCAGTGCGTTTAGCAGCAAAACGCAGTGCTATCTCCTACAAAACGCAGTGCTATCTCCTGCAAAACGCAAGGTGAAATGCTGCAAAACGCAAAGTGAAAAGTGTGAAAAAACAGGCTTTTTCTTGTTTTTGCGAACGCCAATTGAGCGCAGTTTTTCTTAAAATAGAAAGGCAAAAACATAGTAAATAACCCCAAAAGGGTGAGAAATGGGCTCGTGTGCGCAATGATTTTTCTCTTTTTGCCGTGTTTTTTATAGGTTTTAGGGAGATATTTTGTCTAGAAGCGACGAGAAAAGAAACGTGTTTTGTAAAATAAAATAAATAAATTAACATTTCGTAGCCAGCGCTTTTCCTTGGTTGGTTTTGAATGTGGCACGGCGCAAACGCCGATTGTGCGGGAGTTCGTGGCATTGGCATGCGTTTGAAAACCAACTAGTTGCGATGTTTTTCGTTGGTTTCGCCTTTTTTCTATAAGGGGTGTGAAGGGCGAATGCTTCCAAGTTGGCGCGGTAGGATGCAGGTTTGGCGTTTTCGGTTACGAGAAGTGGGTGGCGTTGGGTGTTTAGGTTTAGCGGTTTTGTTAGTCGTGGGGTGTCGTGTTTTTGCTAAAGATTGGCACGAGGCATGGCTTTGGGTGGCCAAACGCTAAATTTATTGTTTCATCTTCTTGCTAAGGATGGCTTAATCTATGCTTCGCCCTTTGCTCGCTCCATCCTCGCAAATTGCAACGAATGTATGTCGTAGAGCAGGTTTTTAAGGCGTTTTGTAAGTATTTGCGCTGAAAGAATATAATAATATGTAAATGTTTCGGCGTTTTGCTCACCAAGTGTAATTTAATTTGTATTTTTGCACATTATGAAGATATTCACCGGCGCTCAGATAAAAGAGCTAGATAAGTTTACGATAGAGAATGAGCCCGTGGCGAGCATCGACCTTATGGAGCGTGCCGCCAAGGCTATTGTGCGCGCTTTGCAAGATGAATGGGACAACAGAACGCCCTTTGTGGTGTTTGCAGGACCAGGAAACAACGGCGGAGACGCGTTGGCGGTGGCATGCTTGATGGCCGAAGCGGGCTATGAAGTGTCGGTTTATCTCTTCAATGTCAACGACAGACTGTCGGCCGAATGTGCTATTAATAAGCAAAGGGTGATGGACTGTAAGCGAATAAAAGACTTTAAAGAGGTGCTCGTGGACTTTGATCCGCCTAAACTGACAGCCGAGACGGTGGTGGTTGACGGACTTTTTGGGTCGGGACTTACCAAAGCGCTCACAGGAGGCTTTGCTTCGCTCGTGAAATATATCAACCAATCGCCGGCTAAGGTGGTGAGTATTGACTTGCCTTCGGGTATGATGACCGAAGACAATACCCACAATGTGAAGGCGCACATTGTGAGAGCACACCTCACACTGACACTGCAACAAAAAAAGCTGGCCATGCTTTTCGAAGACAACCAACAGTTTATTGGTCGTCTGCGCGTACTCGATATCCGATTGAGCCCAGCTTATATAGCCCAAACGGTTACCCAATTCCAAGTGTTGGAAGAGGCCGACGTGCGTAGCCGATTGCTAACCAGGGGCGACTTTGTGAATAAGGGCTTGATGGGGCATGCGTTGATTGTGGCTGGAAGCTACGGCATGGCTGGAGCAGCTGTGCTGGCAGGAAGAGCGTGCATGCGCTCGGGCGTGGGGAAACTAACTGTATGCACACCCCGACAAAACTATAACGTGATGCAAATATCGCTTCCCGAGGCGATATTGAGCATAGGAAAAGAAGAATATTTCTTCACCGAACCTATTGATACCGAGCATTATGATGCTGTGGGACTAGGGCCGGGCATGGGGCAACACGAGGATACGGCCATCGCTCTGATTTCGCAAATACGTCGCACACAATGCCCTATGGTGATAGATGCCGATGCACTGAACATCCTTGCTTCGCATAAGGCCTGGATGCAACAACTGCCCGAACAGCTAATACTTACACCGCACGTGGGAGAATTTGACAGATTGGGCAACGGTGGCAGCGAAGGCGACTACGACCGACTGGCTAAAGCCATCGACCTGGCGCAACATCTGCAAGCTTATGTGTTGCTCAAAGGCCATTATTCGGCACTCTGCTTGCCGGATGGAAGGGTGTATTTCAACCCCACAGGAAATGCAGGAATGGCCACAGCTGGCAGTGGCGATGTGCTAACAGGTATTATCACCGGACTGCTTGCACGTGGATATAATCGCGAAAATGCCTGCATCGTGGGCATGTATTTACATGGATTGGCTGGAGATTTGGCCGCAAAACAACTGGGAAAAGAGAGTCTTATGGCGGGCGACATCATCGCGTACCTGCCAAAAGCGTTTGAGTTCTTAGGATAAAGAGGTCTCACCCATAACCCTCTCCCCATTGAAAAGGGGGCGAGGATGAGGCTTGACGACATTGAATAAACTCAACAACAGATATGAAAAAGATTATGGTTACCATCGCAACCTTGGCTATGGCAGTCCTAGCGGGACATGCTCAAGGTAATGCGCAAACAGAAGGCGTGCCCTATTTCTTGCCTAAAACGGGCATTAGGCTTGCCGTATTAGTAGAGAAAACAACGTACACACCGGGAGAGTTGGCCATGTATGGCGAAAAGTATATGAAGCTTTTCAATACCCCGATGCAAAAATCTACCGAGTATAGAGTGGTGGCTATCAACATCACCGACTTCGGAACGCCCGATTCGACCAAGCATTATGTGGCCGCTATGGATAAAAAACATAGCATCACCGATGTGAGACTGGCCGACAATGGCGTGCTTCTGGCCATCAACGCCAACCCACCTAAACCCACACAACCCAAAAATTTTGTGCCAGCAAAGGCCACGAAGCCTCTTAATCCTAAGGACTTTATGAACCAAGAAATCCTTTCGGCTGGCTCGTCGGCTAAAATGGCTGAACTCATTGCTAAAGAAATATACGATATTCGCGATAGTCGTAACCAACTTTCACGCGGACAGGCCGACGCTATGCCTAAAGATGGCGAACAATTGCGCCTTATGCTTAACAATCTGGATAAGCAAGAACAGGCGCTGTTGCAGGTGTTTGCCGGTACAACCGTGAAAGATACCACCGAAACCATCATCACCTACGTGCCCACTAAGGCTGTGGAGCGGGATGTGCTCTTCCGTTTCTCGCGCCATTATGGTATGGCCGATAAGGATGACCTTGGCGGAGCACCTTATTATATTAGCGTGGAAGACTTGCATTCGATACCCACCATGCAGGCGTCTATCGACCGCGGTAAGGTGAAAGACAATGCTGGCGTGTATGTAAACTTACCTGGTAAGGTGAAAATATCGGTGGCACAAGAGGCCAATTTGCGTGCTGTGATTGAACTTTATATGGCGCAATTTGGTAAAACCGAACCGCTCAGCGGCGAATTGTTTGGCAAAAAGCAATTCACGCAAATGGTGATGAACCCCGTAACGGGTACTATCGAGAGCGTGAAAACAGAAAACGTGAAATGATAAAAATGCGGTGGACGCTCGTTGTTTGCCTAAAGGCTTTAGCTGAAAGGACAATTGGGCCTGCATCGCAAAATGTTTGAATAACAAAACAACTTTATGACAAAAACAATTTTCTCTGCATTGGCCTTGGCTACAGTCCTCGCCTTTGCTTCGTGCAACTGCAAAAAAAATGGTGAATGTGCTAAAGCGCAAGCCGAACAGCAGGTTGCTGATACCACAAATGCCACAACCCAAGGTGAAGCTCAGGCCAACGATGGCTCTAAATTCATCGACTTCACTGTGCCCGCCCTTGATGGTAAGCAAGTGAAACTGGCTGATGTGGTGGCTAAAAACAAAATCACAATGGTGGATTTCTGGGCATCGTGGTGCGGTCCTTGCCGTATGGAGATGCCTAATGTGGTTGAAGCTTATAAGCAATTCCACGATAAGGGTCTGGAAATCGTTGGCGTTTCGCTCGACGAATCAAAAAAAGACTGGGAAACTGCCGTTAAAGATATGGGCATGAACTGGATTCAAACCAGCGACTTGAAAGGCTGGGAATGTGAGGCTGCTCGCCTTTATGGGGTGAGAGGCATTCCTGCTTGTGTGCTCATTAATCAAAAGGGTGAAATCGTTGGTCGCGACTTGCGCGCCGAGGAACTGCATGCCCGACTGGCTGAACTGCTGAAATAAGCGTAAGCTAGGGTTAAAGGCACTTGTTGCTAAGCACCATTAATAAAATAACACCACCACCAACGCAGGCTTTTCGAGGCCTTTCGTTGGTGGTGGTGTCGTTTTTGTTATTGCCACGAACTTTGTTTTTAGAACCGGTATGTGGCAGTGGCTTTTACAAAGAAGGGTGAGCCAGGGAACGAACGCAACTTGTCGTATCCACCAACCCAATAGGTTTTGTTCAGTAGGTTGTCGGCATTAAGTTGCAATTGCAAACTTCTAACCCTATAATACAAGGCAGCATTGAGCAGCGCGTAGCCAGGATAAACAATGGTATTGGCACGTTTGCCCACTTGTCCGAAGCGTTCGCTGTTGGCATTTACACCCAATCCAATGCCCAAGTTGCGTAAAGGGCCGTGGCGCAGAATGTATTTGGTCCAGATGTTGGCTGCATGGCGTGGGGTGTTGGGGCGTTGCATACCCAAGTCTTTTTCTGTTCCACTAGCCGTTTTAGTTATCTTTGCATCGGTATAGGCATAGTTAACCACTACGCTCCAGTTGGGCAATAGCTCGCCAGCAACATCAACTTCAACGCCCTTAGATACCTCTTCGCCCACTTGCATCAGCAAATCGGGATTCCCAGCATCGCCAGCATTATACAAAGTGTTGTTTTTAGTAAGGTGGAAAAGGGCCGTAGTGATGCTCAAACGATGGTCGAACCAGTCGCTCTTTGCGCCCACTTCGAACAATTGCGACTGTTCTGGCGAGAATGGGGCGCCAGTATTGGGGTTGCTTTGCACGCTTGCCGATTGTGGTTCGAAACCCTTAACCCATGTGCCATACAGGTTTATTTGCTTGTTAAGTGTTAGCACAGCGCCCACGCGAGGTATTAAAGCGTGCTGCGTGGTGCGCGTTTCGTTGTTTCGTTGTTTGTTAAGTATGTCGGTGAAATACTCTTGGCGTAAGCCCAAAAGCAGTTGCAGAGGGCCATATCTTAGTTGTTCTTGCAGATAGATGCCGTGCGAATATTGGCGGTAAGGACTTATCTCGTCTGCAGTGAACACGTATTTGCTAATGTCTTTGATGCTGTTGCCCGTGGTGTTGTTAAGGTCGAAGTAGGGAACATTGGTCTTTGGGTTACCGTCGGCATCGAGAACGTAGTTATTAATCTTACTTTTGTTAAACTTAGTGGTTGTTTTTCCGTTTTTTAATAAGTATCCTCTAGCCGTGAGTGCCGAGGTTCCTGGCAGCAAGTCGGTTTGAAAATAGTCCCAGCCCACTAGTAAGGTGTGCTGTACTCGTCCTGTATTGAACCCTACATTCAGATAGTTGTTAAAGCTATTGTTTCTGAAATGGCGCTTACGTATCATGGCTTGCATTAGAATGCGACTATTATTCTGGCTACTGTCTGCATTCAATACATAGGCGTTGGCTTGGTTGTGCTCTTGCATATCTTCATCATACGATGAGTTTAGGTATGTGCTGTTAAACGAAATGCGGTCGGTGAACTTATGAGTTAGTCCTAAAGTGATGTTCATTAAGCGTTCTTTGAGGAAATCGTTAGCAGCCGAAAGCGACCGCGATATGGGCACCGAGTAAAGGTCGCCATCGCCAAAAATACTCTGTCCGCGGTCTATCTTGCCAGTATATTGTTGGTAAAACACGTCTACATTAAACTGCGTGCGATGGTTAGGCACGTACGAAAACGAGGGCGCTACGATGAAATTCTGTCCGCCTTGCAAGTCGCGATAGGAGTCGGTGTTCTCATATCCCAAGTTAAGTCGATAAAGAAGCGAGCCTTTGGGGTTTAGCTTACCTGTGAAATCGGCATAGGCGTTAAACGTGGCATAGCTTCCAACGGTGGTGCTTACTTGTCTACGGGTTTCGGCAAGCGGTTTTTTGGTCACCCTATTGATTACTCCACCCGGTGCAGCGTTGCCAAATAGTGCCGAGGCAGGCCCTTTTATCACCTCTACACGTTCGATGTTGGCTAACGATTGCTGTTTCCATAAACTGGTTTGTGCACGCATGCCGTTGATGAGGTTGCCCGAATTGCGGTTGCCAGTGGTGCGAAACCCACGTATAGAGAAATCGTTGTAGAAGGTGTATTGGTTTACTCCGCTGATGTTTTTCACCACATCATTCACTGTTGTAGCGCCTTGGTCGAGTACTAATTCTTTTGTAACGTAGCCAATAGACTGGGGCACATCCTTAACAGCAGTAGCCGTTTTAGTACCCACAAATGTTCTAGTGTTCTTATACGAGCGCTCGTTTCGTCCCACCACTTCAACACCTTGTAGCATTTCGGTGGCTTCGCTAAGTTGTGCATCTTGTCTTTGATTTTGTGAAAGAACAAAATGGCGCTCTTCAGGTTTACATCCAATGTAGTGAAAGGTTAGCGTAAGGTCGCCAGCTTGTAGCGCGCTCAGGGTGTAAGCTCCTTGTTCGTTGGTTACGGCACGTCTGTTTGTGCCCTTCACCTGCACCACAACGCCCATCAGAGGTTCGCCTTTTTTGCCTGTGACATAGCCGTTAACCTCCAAGGTTTGCTTGGTTTCTGGCTCGTTGAGGGTGGGTTCGGTTTGGGCATGCGTGGTAGTAACAGTGCCAATCATCATTGCTGCAAGCATCATAAGCTTACAATACGAAGTACATTTCATGTTTTGTTGTTAGTTGTTGGTTGGTTATCCTTCTTTTGGGTGCAAATTTATGATTTTTGCGCAGGTTCTGCAATACTTATTAATAGGTAAATTGCGGTGTTGCGCTATGTGTTGTGTGATAGTTTGGATGATGTTATGAGGCTTGTTTGGTGGCATTTTTACCTTATATATACGCGCACGCGAGCGCGAAACAGTTTGTTATAACGCAAAGTGGGGTGGGGAGGGAAGGGTGGTTGTGTGGGAGCGGCGTTAGTTAGAGGCTAAACGGAGCGGCTTTGAGATTGTTTAGCGTGTGTTGTGTGGTATCGAGGCTAGGAATTGTGGCAAGACGGATGGTATGAGTACAAAAAAAGAAGGCCAGTAAGCAAGGTTGTTTTTGGGAGCGTTGATAGCTAGCGTATTGAACGCGGGCTTAACTCATCCAAACCTTGTTAACTGGTCTGCTTGTTTTAGGTAAAGGCGCACTAAGTGGCCTTTTACCTTTCAGAATTGATAGCTGTAAGTCCTATTAGGGAAGGCTAATAGCCTCGCTGGGACATACACTTGCGCAAGTACCGCATTCGGTGCAAGCGTCTTCATCAATCTTATAAATATCACCCTCAGAGATTGCTTCTACGGGGCACTCGGGCAAACAGGTGCCACAAGCGATACAGTCGTTACCAATAACGTAAGCCATAATAAAATTCTATTTAAATGTTTTTGTATAATATGTTCTTTATCTGCTCTTGAATGCGTGGTTTTCTTATTTTTCAACCTGCAAATGGTCTTGTTATTGCTGGCTGTTGATGATAAAACCACTCTTTTGTATCTCGCTTTAATGTGCGTTATACTTACTTTTGATGATGCAAAGGTAGTAAATGTTTTTCGTAATACCTAGAAATAATGATTGTTTTTTTGTGCAATTGCTAATTTTTATTTAATGAATAAGGCTGTTTGTATGTGCTTTTGGTTTATCCATTGCTTTGTTTTCCAGGTAGTTATTGCCTGCTGTGGTGCGAATTTAGGGTTTTTTGCTGTAGGGTGATGTTTTATTGCTCGCTCATTATTTTGTGGTAGCAATGGAGTTTATTCAAAGTAAAATGATAGCGCAATCATTTTGCTAGCCGCTTTAGAAGTGGAGCGTGCATAAGGCACGAGCGTTTTGTCGCGCAGTCGGTCGGCATGCTTAGCGTCAAGGCAGTCGATAAGGCTAAACATAAACTTCAATTCGGGTCGAAGTTTGAAGAAAGGCAGGTAGAAATCGCATCCAACGCCCACCTCTGCAAACACGTCGTGGCGTTTAAATCGCAAGATGTGGGTATCGTTTCCGCTGAGGTTAAGCATGGGATTGATACCTGCTAGTAGGTATGGGCGATGGTTGTTGAAGCGTGGAGCAGCGAAAATGAGGTTGAAGGCGGTAGAGATATAAGCCGTTTTCATATCCTGTCTGTGTTCGATGGGTAGGCCCTCGGCATCGGTTTGCCCAAGGTTCCTAAACACCAAGTGTCTATTACCGAAATACATTGCAGGCACAACGCGGAGTTGGAAATGGCGGTTAAGGCGCATTTCGCCCGTTACACCCACCACAAAACCAGGGTCGTAGCGGTCTTGTTCGGCCGCGATGTTGGTTTCGATGGTTTGTCCATCGTCTAGTGTTATGTGTTGAATGCCAGCATTAAACAGTTCGACATCTTGCACATGAGCGCCCACCACCACGCCAAAATGGAACGGTCGCAGGTCGGTGTAGGGCCTGTTTTCCACGCGTCTTTGCTGCGCCATCAATGAGATGGGCAGTGTGCACACATATATTATAAGGCAAATAAGCTGCTTCATACGTTGGATATAAACGCAAAAAGTGGGCGGTTATTGTGCAACAAGAGTTTTGAGGTCTCTGTAAATGATGTTTTTGTTTGGGTTTTGATGGGTTGGCGTGGCCTGTAAAGCGGCATTGGGTGAGACAAGTGGCGCGTCTTCGCCATGCAATAGGTAAGTAAAGTTGTTGACGCGCATGGCAACGGGCTATTTTTTGTCTACCTTTAGCACGATTTTACCCACATAGATGGCGTTCTTTCCGTTTTGGTCTACAGGTACGGGTTTGCCATCAAGGTTGTTGGCGTAGCGCAAAGTTTCGAAGAAAGTGTGCGAATGTCCGCCCAACACCAGGTCGATGTAGCGCGACCCCTCAATCATTTTTTGGTCGTCGTCGCCTCCGATGCCCCAGCCAAGGTGCGAAATGCAAATCACAACGTCGCATTTCATTTTCTTTTTGAGCATGGTTGCCATTTTTAAAGCGGTGGCAGCGGGGTCAAGATACTTCACTGTTTTGTACATTTTGGTGAGTACAAGCCCTTCTAGTTTTGGGTCAATGCCAAAGACACCAATCTTCAAACCATTGCGATGAACGATGGTGTAAGGCTTAACGATGCCCTCAAGAGGCGTGCCAGTGAAGTCGTAGTTGGAGCAAAGGATGGGGAATTTGGCCTTCTTAAAGATACGCGCCATATTCTCCATGCCGAAATCAAATTCGTGATTGCCCACGGTACTGGCGTCGCAGCCCATGCGATTCATCAGTTCTATTTCGACATCTCCTTTGAACATGGAGTAGTAGGGCGAGCCTTGTGAGAAGTCGCCACTGTCGAAATATAGTAAGTCGGGGTGTTTTTGGCGTTCTTGTTTAATCATTTCCACACGCCTAAGAAATCCTCCTCGGCCCGCTATGGTTGTGTCTGCCAGGTGTTCGCTAAGTGGCATGATGCAGCTATGTGTGTCGTTGGTGTGCAAAATCACCAGTTGTTTTTGCGCTTTAGCCGTTAGCAATGCCATGCAGGCCACGGCCAGTAACATGTATTTCTTCATTTTGTGTTGTTCGTTTTGTTGCAGTTGTGGGTTGTCGTGGGTGCTGTGGGGATTGGTTCGGTGTGAAATGTAGCAGCTTAGTGGTAGAAAAACGGCTGCCTCCGACAGCGAAGACAATGGTTTAATGCTCTTTTACTGCTTGATTGTTATTCTTCCATCGCGCTTTCCGCATACACTTTTACCTGCTTTCATTTGTTGACGAAAGTAGTCCATGATGATATAGCGCACATTGTTTTCTTCAGATTGTGGCGAAACCAGTTGTGTTCCCTCCTTAAAGGCGCTCATGCCGTCGTTGCCTTGCACCACATAGTCGATGGTGGCAACGCGATAATTGGCTTTCGGGTCGACGGGTTTTCCGTTGATGGTGGCGCTAAGAAGGTTGTGTTCTTTGTCAATCACCAGTTTAACACTGTTGCTAATGCCTTCTCCAGCGCGTTTAGCAATTTGCTCAAAGAGTCGTGTTACCTGTTCGCCCGTCAATGTAATGAAACAGATTTTGTTGTCGAAGGGAGCCACATTGATAATGTCGCCCTGTGTTACCTCGCCTTCAACGATGGCTGCACGCATGCCGCCGATGTTGTAAACAGCAAACTGCGGTTGCTCGTTAAAACGCTGTCCTGCCCACACGAGTATGTCGGTAAGGAGATTAGACAGAGGACTTTCGGGTCGGCTAGCAGTCATGTTGCAACCAGCATGGCCCACAAGCGGAGCCGTCAAGCTGTCGACGCGCTGTTTATAAGGCGTAATAAAGGCTTGCAACTCGGCGTCGTGGTTGGCGTCGTAACGTTTGTCTATCAGTATTCGGCTACGTTCTACATTCGTTACTGCATACTGTGCTTTGCACCCCCATAGCGTAAAGGCCACAATGAGGAGCGAAAAAAACATTTGTCCCTTTTTCATTTCTTGGGTATAACTAAATGATTATCAATCAAAAGTAATTTGGCCGATGGCTTTTTAGATGTTTCTTGCCTGTGAATAGCCTTTCTAAGGCTTCACCTTGGCCGTTGACATACAGCAAAGGTACGCATTTTTTTGTCAATTTTATGTCGTTTGACAGTCTTTTTGTTGTGCGCTGATGGTATTTTTTGCCTCCTTTGCGCTAGCAAAAACAGCGTGGGCAAGGACAAGAGAGGAAGTTGTTGATGCGAAAAAGGGCAAGGGCGTACGTGCAAACCGTGCCTTATAAAAAACACAGAGGCTCGACATTTGCATGCCGAGCCTTCACTGTAACTTGTAACTTTTTTATTGTTGAGGAGCAACGCCACCTCTCTTCTCCTTGATACGAGCCTTCTTGCCCGTGAGTGCGCGGAGATAGTAGAGTTTTGCGCGGCGAACCTTACCACGTTTGTTCACCTCGATGCTGTCGATGTTAGGCGACTCGATGGGGAAGATACGCTCTACACCCACTGTTCCCGACATTTTGCGAACGGTGAAACGTTTCTTTTCTCCGTGTCCAGAGATGCGGATTACAACACCGCGGTAAAGCTGGATACGTTCTTTCGTACCCTCGATAATTTTGTAAGCGACAGTAATTGTGTCTCCCGACTTGAACTCGGGGAACTTTTTGCCGGTTGCAAATGCTTCTTCAGCAACTTTAATCAAATCCATTTTGCTTGATATTTAAATTGTTTATCGTCCCAACGTAACATAGCTAGGTAACTCTTCTCCTGCCAGCGATTACGCCGAAAAGCGGTGCAAAGGTACTGCTTTTATTGGTTTTTACCAAATTAATAATGTGGAAAGTGGTGTGACACACTATCAATTACCCCAAAAAGCAAGACAGGCAAACAGCGTTAACCGTTTGCCTGACCATTTTGTAGCGGGACCCAGGATTGAACTGGGGACCTCATGATTATGAATCATGCGCTCTAACCAGCTGAGCTATCCCGCCAACATTTTGCTTGTTTGCGGGTGCAAAGGTAAGGTAAAAAATTGAAACGAGCAAAAATATTTTGTTTTTTTCGTGCTAATGATATAAAAAAGTGGTATTTTTGTACTCGATATAACTAAATGGCGGTTCTCGAAATCGCCTTCGGAGGATTTTTTGGACGTTGTCTGTGCAAGTTTATCTTGCCGCATGGATGTGCTTAGAGGGTTATACATCCAAGGTGAAGACGAATGAGTCGCACCAATGCGAGAATACCAATGAAGGACTTGTACCTTTGCACACGATGATGTGCAGGGGTTGTTTGGAGAGTATGCCTAAACAATGGGTGTCGGCGCGACACTCATGCCACACCTTGGGCACTTGCTACAGCGGTGCAAAGGCTGGCACACATTATTATATGTAATAGCAAACCACGATCTGTATTGTTATGGACAAGCAAAGACTTTGTATTGAACGAGAGCTCATGTCTAACTCGGCCCAAATAATATGGGACCTCATCAGCACCGACTCGGGCCTTGCTAGATGGGTGGCCGATAACGTAACGCAAGACGGTGAGCAACTCACCTTCGTGTGGGGTGAACTTTGGAGTCATCACGAGGTGCGAAAGGGCACTATCGTTGAGAAGATTAAGAATGAATATATCAAAATTAGTTGGGACGATGAGGATGGACCGGACAACTTCTTTGAGTTAAGAATGGATAAGAGTCATATAACCAACGATTATGTACTTACCATCACCGACTTTGCTTGGGAGGACGAAGTAGATAGCTTAAAGACTATCTGGAACGACAACTTAGCTCGATTGCGCAATTCGAGTGGTATCTAAATGATTTGCTGCCTTTGCATTAACTTGCTGCTTAGTTTGGTTTTTAAGGCCTATTGCTCGTTTTCAAACTATTGATACCAGTTGCGGTACACTGTTTTGCCTTGAAACTTGGCACTGTGCCTTTGTTAACACCATCATTAATAGCTACTAAAAACAATCTTATTGTTCCTCTTTTTGTGCTTAACGTTTCGTAGTTCTTGCCGTGGCCTTTTGGTTGTGGTCTCAATTGCTGTACACTTTGGTGGCCCTGTGTTTGTTTTGTGAGATAATAAAATCCCAAATAGTCTTGCAATATAAAAAGTTTACTTAACTTTGTGTTGTTGTTTAGCATTGCTTGTTGGTCTATTCTTTTTCTGTTTTGGGCGAGCGATATGCCGATAATTGGTGTTTCTCGCCTTAAACAATGAGCCGAAACAAAGTAAAAAACTCACATTAAACATATCTAGGAATGAAGATTATAAAAGTTTTTGCCCCATATTCAAAGTATTCGCTTCACGATGGACGCATTCAAAAGATGACGTTTGAACAAGGGAACTTGGTATTTCATTTTGATAAAATATTCTCTTACGATGATGATGGGGAGCATACGCATAAAGCCAAAGTTATTTTTGAGCAGGTTGATGTCGACGATATGAATGTGCTTGTGTTTGATAGTACGCTGCGCGATGTTTTCCATGGCGAGCAAATTGATTTTGATACTTATCAGCAAAGGTATAAAAACAGCGAATTTGAAGTTATCGACGAAATGACGAATTGGGGGCAAGCTATGTTTCAAGGTTGGCTAAGAACCAATGGTGTGCCCGTGCATTGCATCATGACTTTATATTTTGGTGGGAGAATGATTTACGATATTGAGGATGAAAGTGAATAAAAACTGCCCTCTGTGCTATCCTATCGCGCATTGTTGCTTGTGAGAGTTGGTTTTGTTAAAAGAGGATAGGGAAGTATTTTTGCAGGGGATGTTTTGCTGAAAAAGCAGCGAAACATGCGAAAGGAGCTTTTCGTGGTAGGAATTATGTGTTGAGATAGTGCTCTGCACTGATGTTGCGCGATGTTTAATGTTGCGCATCACCAGTGCAGAGCATTTGTTTATGGGGTTGTTAAGGGCGTTGTGTGCCACTTATTTCTCGGTCCATTCCACAACAAGTGTCTCTCGTGGGCCAAGTTGCAAGTCTTCTAGCAGACTAATGGTGCGACCTGTGAGCACATCGCGTACCTCGTCGGCATCGCCAATCACTTCGGTGTAGCGAGCCACAGGCATGATAGCCGACTTAGAGGTGCCGTTGGCGATGGTTAGCACGTGGCGTTTGTCGAGCGTTCGGGCCAAGACGTAAATGCCATTAAAGGGGATGAAGTGGGTTTGTTTACCCTTTGTAATCACCTCGTTGCCCTTTCGCCAGTGCAACAGTTGGCTAAGCCAGGTAAACATCTCGTTTTGCGCTTTGGTTCTGCCCTCTACAGTAAAGGCATTGTGCTTATCGCCAGCAAAACCGCCAGGGAAGTCTTTTCGCACATTGCCGTCGGTTTTTTCTTTTGTACCGTTCATCAACACTTCAGTGCCATAATACAGCTGTGGGATGCGGTTCATGGTGAGCAAAAGAGCCAATGCTTGCTTCAGTGCAAGCGTGTCGTTGCCGTTTCCAAGAAAGCGGTCGGTGTCGTGGTTCTCAATAAAGGCCATCACCGATGCGGGGTTGGGGTAGAGATAATCGTAACACAGACCATTGTACACCCTATTTAGGCCGTTCCACCATCCGTCAGTTTCTTCGTTTTTGGCTTGATTGATGCGGTCGAAGAAAGCAAAATCCATCACCGACTTAAGGTTGCTGTTAATGTTAGAGAGCTTCGAGTCTTTTTGCCATGCAGCAGTGTACGCAGGTTCTGTTACCCAAGTTTCGCCCACGGTGTTAAAGTTGGGATACTCTTTATTCAGTCTGGCCATCCATTGCGCCATTGCTTCGCGGTCGGCATAGGGGTAAGTGTCCATTCTAATGCCGTCGATGCCCACCGTTTCTATCCACCAGATACTGTTTTGGATAAGATATTGCAGCACGTGAGGGTTGCGTTGGTTAAGGTCGGGCATAGAAGGCACGAACCATCCCTCCACTGTTTCGTCCATATCCACATCCGAAGCATAGGGGTCGAGCACTGGTGTGAGCTTATAGCTGGTTTGCAAATAGTTGCTTTTATAGTCTGAACGATTAAACCAATTGCGCGAGGGCATGTCTTTAATCCATGGATGGGTGATGCCACAGTGGTTAAAAATCATGTCCATCACCACCTTTAGTCCCTTGTTATGAGCTTCGTCTACAAGGTTTCGGTATTCCTGATTGGTGCCAAAACGTGGGTCAACGCGATAATAGTCGGTTGTGGCATAGCCATGATAGGTGCTTTGGTTGTTGTTGTCGGGTGTGTTATTCTCTAGTACTGGGGTAAACCAAAGTGCCGTAACGCCCAGTTCGTTGAAGTAATCTAGGTGCTTACGAATGCCCTCGAGGTCGCCTCCGTGTCGCAAACTAGGTTGCGAGCGGTCCACGCGATATGCGTTAAGTCCTGGCATAGGGTGTTGTTTTTGTCCGCTAGAGGCAAATCTGTCGGGCATAAACATGTAAAGAACGTCGGCATTAGAAAATCCCAGACGTTGGTCGCCGGGCATGTCGCGCTTCTTCAGTTCGTAATTAACGGTTGTTTTTTTCTTACCTTGAGCAAACACCAAGGGCATATTTCCTGCTTTGGCATTGTTTAAGTCGAGGTAAATCAAGAGGTAATTAGGACTCTCAAGTCGTTCCACGCTGGTTATCTTTACGCCTGGGTAATTGGTTGTGACATTGGCTTTGCCAATGCCATCGCCATACACCATCAGTTGCAAAGTGGGGTCTTGCAAGCCCACATACCAGTTGGTGGGGTCTATTCTGTTAACTTTTATGTTGGCCGATGCTGTTAGTGAGAATAGCGAAAGGGCCAGAAGTATTTTCTTCATTCTTTCTAGGAGTTAAGGGGTTAGGGTGGGTTAAGGAGTTAAGGAGTTAGGGAGTTAAGGAGTTAAACCAAATGCTTTGTGAGATTTTGAGCTTATGAGTTTTTAAGTTTATAAACTTACAAACTTACAAACTCATAAACTCATAAACTTACAAACTTACAAACTCATAAACTTACAAACTTACAAACTCATAAACTTATAAACTTACAAACTTACAAACTCATAGACTTACAAACTTACAAACTCATAAACTTACAAACTCATAAACTTACAAACTTACAAACTCATCAATATCAATGCCGATTGCGGGTCGACAGAGACTTTTCCGCCACTCATTTTACCCATCCCATCGAGGTTAACCACGCCATCGCACACCATAACGCGGTATTCGCCTTGTGGAATATCCACCACTTGTGCCTCGCGATTAGCGTTAAGCAGCACCACGATGTCTTTTGCAGCATCGCCACCAGCGTGGTCTTTCAGTCGGAAAGCCACCATTTTGGCAGGCGCGTCGATAAATTCGAGATGCTTACGCACCAGTTCGGCATTACCCAAACGAAACGCCGGATGCGCCTTACGCAGGGCAATAAGCCCCTTGTAGTAGGCAAACACCTTGGGAAAACGTTCGAGATTGGTCCAGTTAAGCTCGTTAATTGAGTCGGGCGAACAAAAACTATTGTGCACACCCTTCTTGTCGCGCAGCATCTCTTCGCCACTAAGCATAAACGGAACACCTTGAGATGTAAACACAAACGTTTGCGCCAAGAGGTCGAGTTTTATCAGTTCGGCAGTGGTTATGCCAGGTATCGAGTTGCGTATGCGGTCGGTTAAGCACATATCGTCGTGACAGCTAACATAGCTAATCATTTGTGTTGGCTGGTTGGCCCATGGCTTTTTGCTATAGTTTACTTGGCTCATGTCTACCTGGGGATGAGCAATAGCGCCAACGATACCAAATTTAAGGCTCTCTTCATGACCGTCGAGTGCGGCCAAGAAAGCAGGCTTATGGTCGTCTGAGAATGGTCCGCGCAGTGCATCGCGCATCTCATCGCTAAACGCTCCTATGCCAGGCATCTGCTCGGTATGGGCTTTCATGGCCAGCTTTTCTTGTGGGTAGGCACATGCGCCAGCACTCCATCCCTCACCATATATATATATGGAGGGGTCTATTTTTTGCATTTCGGCCTGAATAAGGTTCATTGTTTCAATGTCGTGAACGCCCATTAGGTCAACGCGAAAGCCGTCGATGTGGTACTCCTTCACCCAATGTCTCATCGACTCTATCATAAATTGTCGCATCAAAGGTTGCTCGCTAGCCGTTTCGTTGCCACAACCCGACCCATCTGAATACGTTCCATCGGTGCGTTTACGATAGAAATAGTTGGGCCAGGTGCGTTGGAATGCACTACCCGAGAGGTCGTAGGTGTGGTTGTAAACCACGTCGAGAATAACGCGAATGCCGGCCTTGTGAAGTGCTTGCACCATCTGTTTAAACTCGCGTATGCGCATATCGGGGCGATAAGGGTCGGTGCTGTACGAACCTTCGGGCACGTTATAGTTCAGCGGGTCGTATCCCCAATTATACTGTGGTTTGTGCAATTGCGTCTCGTCTATCGAGGCATAGTCGAACGAAGGCAGAATGTGCACTGCGTTAATGCCCAGTTGTTGCAAGTGCTTGATGGCTTTATCTTCGGTGAGAGCAAGAAATTTGCCTTTGTTTTTGATGCCCGACGAGGGATGAACGGAGAAGTCGCGATGGTGAAGTTCGTAGATAACGAGGTCGGCAGGCGAAGCCAAAGGCGGGCGTTTATCGGCCTCCCATCCCTTGGGGTTGGTCTCTTCGAGGTTGATAATGGCCCCTCTTCTTCCATTTACACCCACGGCCTTAGCAAAGATTCCAGGCGTTTCGCCACGGTTAAAGGCAGGAATATCGAAGGTGTAGAAACGACCTTTGAAGTCGCCTTTAGCCGTTGCGGTCCACTGGTTGTTGCCATTGAATTTCATTTTCAACGTCTTGACTGGCTTACCGTCTAGTGCGTCGGCATAAATCTTTACCAAAACACGCTTTGCATTTGCAGGCGCATGTAGTTTAAACACCGTTTCGTTCGGCGAATAAGTCATCTCGTTCATGTCTTGCGCGCTTGTCTCAAGCCCTTGGGCACAAACAAACAAGGCAGCCATGATAAATCCTTTTATGTTCATATTGTTATTGAATTTTTGAGTTTATGAGGATTTGAATTCGTGAGTTAATGAGGTTTTTGAGATAGTGGGTTGGTGAGTTTACGCGTTAATGCGTTTATGCTTAGGTGAGTTTACGCGGTTATGAGTTGATAAGTTAGTAGGCGCAGTCACCTTTTTACCTTTTCCCCCTTTCACTTTTTCACCTTTTTTACTTTTTCACCTCGTTCTAACGGCTTAATCGAAATAGCAAATCCGCCCCCTTTAACAGCCCGTATGCGCAAGTTAGAACGATGCGTAACCGTGCGTTGTTCAATCACATAATTAGCCGTAAACTTGTCGATATCTGCCTTCGCACCATCTTTATAGATGGTAGCCACGTATTTTTTGCCAGGCTCTAAAAAGCTAAGCGACACGTTAGTCATATGGGCATGCAAGCCAGCCACACAGCCAACAAACCAGTTGGGGCTACCTTTAGCCTTGCGTGCAACGGTGATATACTCGCCTGGTTCGGCCTCCAGGTAGTGTGAGTCGTCCCAATCTACGGCCACATCCTTAATAAATTGGAAAGCGTCGAGATGCTTTTCGTAGTTTTCGGGCAAGTCGGCAGCCATCTGCAGTGGACTATATAGCACCACGTAGAGCGCCAACTGATTGCACAATGTGGCGCGCATGCGACACTTGTTGTTGGGGTTAACCTTCGAGATGTCGGTTTCGAAGATGCCAGGCGTATAGTCCATCGGCCCGCCCATCAATCTAGTGAAGGGCAATATCGCAACGTGCCCTGGGCTACAACCCTCCATGGCGTGAAATTCTGTGCCTCGTGCCGACTCGTTTCCAATCATATTGGGGTAAGTGCGACACAAGCCTGTGGGCCGAACAGCCTCGTGGGTATTCACCATGATGCGGTGTTTGGCGGCCTCTTTGATGCAATGCAGATAATGTTCCACCATCCATTGGTCGAAATGATGCCCACCATTAGGGAAGATGTCGCCCACATATCCGCTCTTAACCACGTCTATGCCATGGCGGTTCATCAGTTTGTAGGCATCATCCAGTTGCCGTTCGTAGTTTAACACGCTGCTCGATGTTTCGTGGTGCATCATCAATTTCACACCACGTTCTTGTGCATAAGCCTGCAAACGCTGCAAAGGATAGTCGGGATAAGCCTGTGTAAAACTGTAATTGTGCAGCTTTCGCCAATTGTCTTCCCAACCTTCGTTCCATCCCTCAACCAGCACTTGCGAAAAGCCATGCCGTGCAGCAAAGTCGATATAACGCTTAACATTGGTGCTATCGGCTCCATGTCGGCCCGTAGGCTTAAGCTTGGCGAAGTTGGTTTGGCCTAAAACAACAGGCTGATAGTCGGCATAGCTCCACGTACTCTTACCAGTAATCATCTCCCACCACACGCCAATGTATTTCACTGGGTGAATCCACGATGTGTCTTCCAGCTTGCAAGGCTCGTTTAGGTTAAGCGTCAGCTTCGAGTCGAGCAGCGTTCGCGGGTCGTTGCTCACCATAATGGTTCGCCAGGGCGTGTTAAATGGGCAGCGTATACAAGCTTTTTGCCCCAGTGCATCGGGCGTTAGGCACGATTCAAACACCATTGTTGTATCGTTCAGCACAAGGTGCATGGCCGAATAGTTCACCAAAGCAGCCTCGTGTATGTTGATGTATAGGCCGGCATCGGTTTTCATCAGCAAAGCCGTTTGCACCGCGGTAGGTCCAATGGGGCTTTGCGTAGCGTTTGGCGTAACGGCCTTGGGCATGCGTTGGCGAATTTCCGAGAGACGCGTTATTTGGTAATCGTATTCGTTGGTGTCGTAGTCGCCCGCTATCCAGTAGGCCTGGTGGTTGCCAGGCATGGCAAATTGGGTGCGCTCTTCTTTCACAATTACGTTGTCGAGTTGTGGCTGTCGGGGTAGTTCGTAACGAAATCCCACACCTTCATCGTAGAGACGAAAGCGCACCACCATGTCTCGACAAGCTGCAGTGCGTTCTTTAAAGCGCACAGCCAGTTCGTTATAACGATTACGTATGGCCGATTTCTCGCCCCAAACAGGTTTCCAAGTCTCATCAAACGACGACGAGTCCACACTGGCTACTTCAAAATTGGTGAGCAAACTGGGGAAGTTGGCCAGCTCTAGCCCCAGATGCGAGGGGTTCACCACTGGCTCATCGCCATAAAACAATTCGTAGGTGGGCTGCCCCTTGCTTACGTATGCCCTTAAAGTAAGCTGCCCGTTGGGCGAGGAAATGGTTTGCGCCGCCATTGCTAGCGGAGCAAACCACAAAATCGTAAGCCATCTAAACCAGGGCATAGACTTATCTGCCGCTTTGTTGAACCATATCCTTAACAGCTGCACAGAAAGGTGCATTGGCCATGAGGTCTTCGATGTTGATGTGCATGCGATAGCGCCAGTAGTGTCGCGGATTGGCTGGTATATTGATGCGTTCGGCGTCGGCATCGGGTAAACGCAGGTCTTCATCAATAGCAAGCCAGTCTTGTATGCTCAGTATGCACAGCATTGAGGGCGAGAGAAGCTGGCGCAAAATAATCTCGCGAGCGAGTAAGCCCGTGAGCGGATGTGGCGCCGGACCGCCCTTATAGAGCATCGTGTTGTAGTATTCTTGCGTTCGTTCCCAGTTCTCGTCCCACCACTGGCGCAGCGTTGGCATGTCGTGACTGCTAAATGTGTTTACCGATCGATAGGGGAATGCCGAGAGATGGCCAAAGCGCACACGGGGGTCTTTGGGCATCGACTGCACTTCGAGCGAGAGAATGCGTAGTTCGTTCATTACCCACGCCACGCAGTCGGGCACCATTCCAAGGTCTTCGGCGCATACAAGCATGCCTGTAGCCTCAACCAGTTTGGGCAGTTTCTTCATCGCCTCGTGATACCAGAACTGGTTGTTGCGACGATAATAGTAGTCGTTGTATATGCGGTTAAACACGGCTTTGTCTTTATCCCATAGGGCTTCGTACACAAAATCGTGCTGCACAGAGATGCGAGGATGGAACTTAGAGGGGTCTTTGCGGTCGCGAACAAACAGCACATCGGTTACCAAGGCAAAGAGTCCGTCGCGCAACCATTGGTTGGGCTCATCGGTCTTACCCTCAAAAGCCTGTTCTATCTTACGTTGCGTGTCGTATTCGGGACGCAATTCCCAAATGTCATCGTGCAGCGGTTGCAGATAATTGGCCTTCACTTGGTTGGCGTTTTCGCCAAAAATGCGGTCGAGTACCCAGTCGCTAATAAAAGGACGCGTAAACGCTTCCTCGTTAAAAGGCAGGCCATAGGCTTCTATCTCCTCGCGCGTCATACCCAGCGAGGGCGAGAATTGGCCCAAAAGGCCATCTACACACGACACGGGAATTTCCCAAATGCGGAAGAAACCCAGCACGTGGTCGATGCGATAAGCATCAAAAAACTTCGCCATGTTTTGGAAACGACGCACCCACCAGGCGCAATCGTCGCGCAACATCTCGTCCCAGTTGTAGGTTGGGAAACCCCAGTTCTGACCTTTAACCGAGAAATCGTCGGGCGGAGCACCAGCTTGGCCATTAAGATTGAAGTAATGTGGTTCTGTCCACACGTCGCAACCATTTCTATTCACGCCAATAGGAATGTCGCCTTTTAGTATCACACCCTTAGCGCGAGCATATTCGTGAACTTGGCGCATCTGGGTGTAAAGCAAATACTGAACGAAGTAATGGAAAGCCACCTCCTTATAGGCCTTTGTCGTAGGCGTAGAGAGGGCTTTGCGTTCGGCCTCGTCCCAAGTGTTGTGGTCGGGCCATTGCGCAAAGTTGGCAGTGCCATGCAAATCGCGAAGATGGCAATACTGAGCGTAGGGCACAAGCCAGCGAGCTTCTTCCTCAAAGAACGTTTTAAATTCGCTTGCCTTCATCATCTCCTTACCTTCTTGTTCGAAGAGCAACTTGAGATACTCTGTTTTGGCGTTGTTTACACGTTCGTAGTCAATCTGTGGCAGTGCATTTAGTTCTTGTCTCAATGTCTCGAATGCCTTACGCTCGTCTTCGTTCTTAAGTAAGGGCAGTGCATTGAGGTCTACATACTGCGGATGAAGGGCAAAAATGCTAATGCAGCTATATGGATAAGAGTCGGTCCAGGTGTGCGTTGTGGTGCTATCGTTGATGGGCAGCACCTGCAGCACGCGCTGATTGGTATGCACCACAAAATCTATCATGGTTTTAAGGTCGCCAAAATCGCCCACGCCAAAGCTGCGTTTGGTGCGCAACGAGAACACGGGCACAAGCGTACCAGCAAAGCGTTCGTCCCAAAATTCGAAGAAGGCTTGTTGTAAATGGTACACGCATACCTCGTTTTTGTGGATTTGAGGCAACTGCAATTCGCGGTTATACCCCGTCTCCCACATTGGCGCCACGCGGTTGTTGGCATCAATGGCCACCACCTTCACCGCCACTTGTTGACCTTTTAGTTCGTCAAGATTAAGGTCGATGGCCCACTCGCAATCGTTTATCTCGGTCATGGGCAGCGCACGGCCCAACGACCAAGCCCCAAGGGCGATGTCGTCGCCAACCAAAACCAAACGTTGTGAAGCTCTTAGTTGCGGAGCGCGCACCACAAGGCGCAGCGTGCGTTCGTAGTCAGAAGCAGGAAGGGGTTGCACTTCGCGGTGTTTAAGGCATTTTGTAAAAGCCGAAGTATATTGATAGGCATCATCGGGGATGGCATTCCATTGGTCGTACACGTGGTAGGCGTTGGCCTTCAGCGCCCCAATAGCCAGTCGGTGAGGTTGCAACGTCCACTCTTGGCGTTTGGTGGTGCCTGCACTATCCACACTGTAGAAATATTGTACGGCACTTTGACAAGTGTCGGGCAATTTATTAATGCAGCAACTCCAGTGCAAACCATCGGTAGTACTCATTCGGTATTGCGTTGTTAGGCATTCACCGTTGTTGTTATTCGTTACAATGTTCAGCACCAATTCTTCTCCGAAGATGGTCTGGTAATCAATGTTAAAATATAAATTCATAGACTCAGGGGTTAGTAAACTAGGCGTAAAGTTAGGCATTATTCATAAGAGGTTTGCGCTTGTGAGGTGGAAATGTTGGTGTTTATTATGCAAACGATTGCGCGGGTGCAAACTAAAGGCTAATTTACAAGTTCTCAACAGACTATCGGTTGTTGTATTTAATGCATGCAGACAATTATAATTAGTGCTGCAAATCACATTTCCTGCAGCTGTTTAAATTACACTATAACTCTTTCTCTTACCAATCAAAGGGGCATTTAAGAGCCAAAGCATTCAACAAGCCGCAGCATACAACACTGTTTGTGGCCATACCAAACACTACAAGGTGCTTGTAGTGGTATAACAGACGTACATTTTTTTGCTTGCCGTTGCCATTCGTGCGCATACAACGTAATTGTGTTTTGTCTAGTTTTTGGTAAGGATTTTAACATTATGAGTGCCACTTCTGTTCACCAATCGTCCACCTTGCCGCAAATAATCGATTCTCGCGAAGGTTTGTTTGATGTAAAAAAGGGTGGCATGTGAATGTTGGTAAAATGAATTTTTATTTGAAGGGGTAGCCTTTTACACCATTTTCGGGGCTATTTGTTGCTAAATACAATGCGTTTTGCTGCTAAATACAATGCGTTTTGGTGCTAAATGGCGTGCGTTTTGGTGCTAAATGCAATGCGTTTTGGTGCTAAACGCAAGGTGAAATGATGCTAAATTCGAAGCGGTTTGGCATAATTATCCATAGTAATTGTATAAACAAAACCTTTTATAGTTATGAAAAACAAAGCTGAAAGGGGAAAAATAACCATAAAAAGTAGAGTTCTAGGGGCTAAAAGTGAGAAATTGGACTTGAGAAAATACGGGGTGGCAACTAAACTAGAAAGGTAAAATGGTGCAAAATGCAGGAGATGGTCTTAAAAACTGACAAACTTTAAGGTGTGAAAGGAAAGAAAAAGAGTTATTTTACCGACTTTTTAACCAATATTTTCGCTAGAATTGAGCGAAAATAAGAATGAAAATGTAAAATAAAAACAATAATTTAAGGTTTTGGGTGTTTGAGTTTTTAGTTGATGAACTTGCTAGTTAGTGGGTTGGTGGGTTTGTTACTTCTGGAGTTGTAGGAGGTAGTGATTTTATAAGCCAGTGAGATGACTTGTACTACACTCCGCACACTTTGCAGAAGTACTAAAAGTCAAAACGACTTTGATGTGAGTTGAGAGAATTTGAGTGAATATAACAACCCAAATACAAGAAATCTAGAAACATTGTGGTGTAATGATCGATTTGGGTTAAATATTCAGCTCTAGCATTTAGCCTATATAGGGGTTGTGTAAAGATGGCCGTAACGGCCTTTACATGAGAAGCCACCATTCCCCATTAAAACGTTTGCGTGGGCGTGTATGTCACACCCACGCAAGGTATTGTTTCGTTTTTATACATATGGCGCACTATCTCGCTTTACTTTTTGCGCCAATATGTATCAAACATGTTGGCTTTACTTCTCACTCGATGTCTTTCGTTCGGGTAAATAGAAGTGCTCCCAAGACACATCCTTTACCTTTGCGTCAAGACACTTACGTACAATGGCCTCCATCCATGCAGGCCCAGCAGGTCTGACAGAATCCCAAAAGGCACTAGAATCCCAACGAACGTCTAAGATTATGCGTATGATATAAACCTCCTTATCCTTCATCGCTTGCTGAACGGGCTTGTTGAATAAGGATAGTCCATATACCCATGTTTTGCCTTTATATTCAGCCCACGGGCTGGTCTTCTCTGTCCCAATGTTCCTTATCTTAAAGGCACTGCCCCTTATAACATCAAATAGTTTCTTGGCGGGTTGGCCAACAAATTCGCTTCTCCGTGCATCAAGGGTAGGCAAGAAAGCTTCGATAGCTTTGTTTTCTCGTTCTTGCTCTTCAGCGGTTGGCGCATTTTGAGCATACATGGCGATGCTAAACAGCATTGCAGCCATCAATGTAAATAACTTTTTCATTGTTTCAATAATTTATCTAGCTCATTTGCATCATACGTTGTACGTCTGCATGCTGTCTATATAGCAATGGCATGCAAGCCTTCTAATGGCCTTGCGCGGGTACGTATGCCACACCCACGCAAGGTGTTGTTTCGTTTTTTTACATATGGCGTACTATCTCGCTTTACTTTTTGCGCCAATATGTATTAAACGAGTTAGCCTTACTTGTCACTAAATGTCTTACGTTCGGGTATATAGAAGTGTTCCCAAGAAACATCCTTCACTTTTGCGTCAAGACATTTACGTACAATGGCCTCCATCCATGCAGGCCCAGCAGGTCTGATA
>NZ_CALKQY010000040.1:0-18531 GCF_937990675.1 Hoylesella shahii
CGCAGTGCTATCTCCTACAAAACGCAGTGCTATCTCCTACAAAACGCAGTGCTATCTCCTACAAAACGCAAATCTGAATGCATCAATTCGCAAATTTGGGAGCGACTCGTGAATTCAAAAATGATGAAAACTGACTTAGTTTATGGGTGAATGGTTGTTTAAAATGTGCTATTTAGCATCTAAAATCGTTTTTTAGGGAGGTGGAAAATCGGAGGTAAATGATAAAATAGAAAGGCTAAATGGTACAAAATAGCGATAATGTATTTAAATTTGGTGTAAAATAAAATGCATTAACCTGAAAATTTGGCTAAATTTTATGTGTTTTTATCCTAGTTATTCATTAAAAAGAGTTGTTTACGAGAATGTGTTTTGTAAAATATAATTACTCGTTTTAACGGATTGAGGATGGTTTTACGCCATACTTATTCTAATCTAGCATTATATCTAATTGTAATTAAATTTTGCACGGCATTTGTTCATGATTAGTTTCAGTATAAATGGCGAGTTGAAGTTTGAACACGATAATATCTTTTAGCAATAACCCAGATTGTACTTATGTTTAAACCCCAATCGGTTATTAGAGACTAAATAGATTTTGTTTAATTTTCGAGCAGATTGACTGTCTTTGTAAAACGGCGTGGCGGTTTAGGTCAAGTTGCAAAGACAGGCGAGATGCCTACAAGAAAATAAAAGATGGTTAGTAAACAACACAAAAACAAGAATTCTGAAACATTGTGGTCTATGACCAATTAAGGTTAAAACAAATATCGATTGAATGATAACTAGTTAACTCATATGATTTACTCTAAATACTGTTGCCTCTTATTCATCTATCATATCTTGCAAGTCACTAGCTTTCCTTGAAAATTTTGATATCGTGTTTAATGCGAATATTATACTACCAAGAGTCGCAATCATTATTAAAGATAATCATGCAGTCTCGTTTAAAGTAATAGAGTTAAACGAAAGAAAAGGATTTAAGCTTTTGAATTCGAGAAAAATAAATAACTCATATAGATAGTCGTTGCTAATGACAAAATTTCTAGAAAACATTTTTTATTGCTTGGTTCATAGTTCGTGAGGTCTAAGTCAGCTATTGTAGAGTTAGTCTTGGGAGATTGATAATTCTACGAAAAGAAAGCTCCAACAAATTGTTGGCCAAATAAAAATATGAATAAAAAAAACTCGCTGTTAATTGCGAGCTTTTTTGCCTTTGTCGGGGCGACAGGATTCGAACCTGCGACCGCCTGGTCCCAAACCAGGAGCGCTACCGGGCTGCGCTACACCCCGTATCGCAAAACCTTTGTCGTTTTGCGGTTGCAAAGGTACAACTATAAGTTGAATTATGCAAAATTTTCCTTAACTTTTTATGATACCAAGATCAACAAATATCTTTTTTAGGATTTGTACACCTTTTTCCACTTGCTCTTCGGTATGTGTTGACATCAATGCCATTCGTACCAATGTGTCTTGAGGGGCACATGCAGGAGGTATAACAGGATTGATGAAAACACCAGCTTCGAAAGCCAGTTTTGTTACGAGGAAAGTTTTTTCAACGTCGTGAACATAGAGTGGAATGATGGGACTTTCTGTATCACCAATCTCAAAACCTTCTTCTCTAAAGCGATGAAGAGCATAGCGCGTTACATTCCAAAGCTTTTCTATACGTTCGGGTTCTTGTTGTATAATGTGCAGTGCCTCAAGTGCTGCAGCTGTTGCTGCTGGTGTATTAGATGCACTAAAGATGTACGAACGACAAGTGTGGCGTAGGTAATTAATAGTATCTGCATCAGCTGCAATAAATCCACCGATAGAAGCAAAGCTTTTAGAGAACGTACCCATGATAAGGTCTACCTCGTCGGTAAGGCCGAAATGGTCACAAATACCACGTCCGTCTTTACCGAAAACACCAAGGCTGTGCGCTTCATCAACCATCACAGAGCAGTTGTACTTATGCTTGAGGGCCACTATTTCAGGAAGTTTGGCCAAGTCGCCCTCCATAGAGAATACACCATCTACAACAATAAGTTTTACGGCTTCGTAGGGAAGCGACTTGAGTACTTTCTCCAAGTCTTCCATGTCGTTATGCTTATAGTGCAGTTGTTTGGCAAACGACAATCGTCTTCCATCAACAATACTGGCATGGTCGCGGTCGTCGCAGATGATATAGTCACCTCTTCCAACCACCATTGCCAGCACACCTTGGTTAACCGAGAAGCCAGTAGAGAAGCATAGTGTTTCGTCTTTATTAATATACGTAGCCAATTCTTTCTCCAATTGCACGTGAAGGTCAAGTGTTCCATTAAGAAAACGGCTTCCAGCACAGCCAGAGCCATACTTATCCAGTGCGTCTTTGGCGGCCTTAATCACCCTTTCGTCTCCCGTTAAACCGGTGTAGGCGTTCGAACCAAACATCAAAACATGATGCCCATCCATCTCAACTTCGGTCCCCTGCTTGCTAGTTATCTCGCGAAAATAGGGGTAAACACCCGCTTTAATATATTTTTGCGGCTCACGATACGCCTTGTATCTTTCTTGTAATTGTCCCATTTTAAATAGGTAAAGAGCTGTTTTTTTGTTTATCAGACTGCAAAGGTACGAAAAAATAACGCAAAACGCTTATAATTTCAAAGAAATCGCCCTTTAATGCGATTTTCGTGAGATACTTTCGCTTATCAAATGTTTTTTATTATCTTTGCATTAGAACATAAACAAGGCCTTGAAAGCAAGGGAAGTAACCTGTAAGAAGTCATAAATAAAACGGAATGAAAAAGAAAATTGTGTTCATCATGAATCCCAAATCGGGTTCGGGCAGTAAAAAAGGCATACCCGAGGCAATTGAAAAATACATCGATGCCGAACGCTTCGATTACGAAATACGCAACACCGAATATGCGGGGCACGCTTGTAAGATTGCTAGCGAGGCTAAAGAGCAAGGCGTTGACGTTGTTGTTGCTGTGGGGGGTGATGGCACTGTTAATGAAGTGGCGCGCGCCATTGTAGAGTCTAACACGGCCTTGGGCATTATTCCTTGTGGATCGGGTAATGGATTGGCTCGCCATTTGTTGCTTCCCATGAACATAAAAAAGTGTTTGCAGGTGATAAACAAATGCGAAATACACAGTCTTGATTACGGAAGAATAAACGAACACTACTTTTTCTGTACTTGTGGTATGGGCTTTGATGCTTTTGTGAGTCAGAAGTTTGCTGAGTCGGGTAAGCGTGGACCCATTACTTATGCTGAAAATATCTTGCGCGAAGGTCTTACCTATGAACCAGAGACTTATGAAATTGAAGACGAAACAGGCGTGCACAGATATAAAGCTTTCCTTATTTCGTGCGCCAATGCATCGCAATATGGCAACAATGCCTATATTGCTCCAGGCGCTTCGATGAGTGATGGTTTGCTAGATGTAATTATTATGGAGCCTTTCGACTTGCTAGATGCACCTCAAATAAGTCTTGATATGTTTAATAAAACGCTTGATAAGAACTCAAAAATAAAGACTTTTAGGTGTAAGGAATTGAAGATACACCGGAAAAACGAAGGTGTTATACATTTTGATGGCGACCCTGTGAATGCAGGAAAAGACATTTCGGTGTCGTTAAAAGAAAAAGGCATCAAGATGATTGTTAACCCCGATGCCGATAAATCGCAGAGAGAGCCTAATGCTTTTCAAACAGTTGCAGCCTCACTTTTCAACGATCTTAACGACATTCGCCGTTCGCTAAACAAACAAAGTCAAAAACTTCCACTCTTGGGGAAGGTTCTTCACCGAAAACTTACGAAATAAACAAATGTATTGGGCATTGTCTGCCCCACCCTATCTCATTTGGAAGAACGATAATATTATTGCGTTATATTTCTTTACAGACTTTATATCAAGAATATTGTCATATCGTAAGCAGGCGATTTGTTGATTGGTGCGTAATCGCTAATTGTTCATAAAAACAGAACAACCTAGGTGAATAATGGTTGAATTGAGCATAATAAGCTTTTCGGAATGCACGAAGTTCCAATAATAATCATTACTTTTGTAGGTATAATCAGTTTTGTATGAAGAAAATTATTACACTGCTCCTCACCATCACATTCGTTTTTTCTGCCTCAGCACAGTTGAGGTGGAACTCGTTGTATCAAACTTATATTAGCCAATATAAGGATTTGGCCATCGAAGAGATGCTCAAACATAAAATTCCTGCAAGTATAACCTTGGCTCAAGGTTTACTTGAGAGTTGTGCAGGACAAAGCGAATTGGTGAAAAAGGGTAATAATCACTTTGGAATCAAATGCCACGACTGGACAGGACGAAAGACTTATCACGATGATGACGCAAAAAACGAGTGTTTCAGAGCCTATAAAAGCGCAAAAGATAGTTATGAAGATCATAGCCAATTTTTGAAACGAACCAGATATAAGCAGCTTTTTTCACTTCCACTTACCGACTATCGCGGTTGGGCACGGGGCTTGAAAGCATGCGGATATGCCACCGATCCTGGTTATGCAACAAAACTGATTAATGTGATTGAACTGTATAAGCTGTACAGGTACGACTCAGCAACAGATTACGACAAGTTCTTTATTAAGCATGCCGGTAATTATCAGCCTGGAAATGACAACACTCGACTACATCCAATATACAAGTACAACGACAACTATTATCTGCGAGCACGTAGAGGAGATACTTTTAAGTCGCTTGCTGAAGAGCTTGAACTATCCGAAAAGTCGTTAGCTAAAGCCAACGAGCGTTCTAAATACGATGTGCTACGCGAA
Source organism: Hoylesella shahii (assembly GCF_937990675.1). NCBI lineage: Bacteria > Pseudomonadati > Bacteroidota > Bacteroidia > Bacteroidales > Prevotellaceae > Hoylesella > Hoylesella shahii. The sequence continues at coordinate 4,775 of NZ_CALKQY010000040.1, forward strand.
GGAGAGATAATCTACCTCAAGAAGAAACGTAAACATGCAGAGAAACAATTCAAGAACAGACCGCACGTTGTGAAGGCTGGAGAAAGCATGTACGACATCTCTCAAAAGTACGGTATACGTGTAAAGAGTCTCTATAAACTAAACGATTTGCCCGAAGACTACCAAATAAAAGTTGGAGTCGTGCTGCGTGTTTATTAATGCGCGTGATTAATTCGGTTGCAAATACTCTGGGAATATGCATTATTTAATGATGCATGAAAAAGTTAGAATAAGAGGCAGAAATAGCCATTGAGGCACAGCTATCGTACTGTGGCCCCGAGCAAAAGAATATAATCGACGAATAAACACTGTTGGGAATTTACAGTTACAATCTATAGTAATTATTATCGTTTAACATCATACTATAAAATGAAGACACTGTTCTTATCTATTCTCGCTTTGGCGAGTACGTTGACGGCGTGGTCTCAACGCTTCGACGATGAGTTTGATAATCGAACCCTGCGAATAGACTATACGTTTGCAGGCAATGTAAACAAGCAAGACATTTCTGTAGCCAAGCTTAACGTTATGCCTGGATGGTTTGGTAAACGACAAAGGTTGGCAGAAGTGCCTGTTGAAGGGAACGGGCAGATTACCGTTAGGCGCAAAAAAGACAAGCAAGTGATTTATCGCAATTCTTTTTGCACCTTGTTTCAAGAATGGCTAACCTATGATGAAGCCAAAACTTCGTCTAAGTCTTTCGAGAATGTATTCCTTGTTCCAATGCCAAAAGATACAGTTGAGATTACTGTCGACTTGAGAAATAACCGCAGAGAGGTGGTGGCAAGCCTAACACACACCGTGGCGCCTAAAGATATTTTGATTAGAAAGGTAGGCCAATCGGCAGTTACTCCGTACGAAGTGCTGCAAAAAGCCGCCGACCCAAACAGATGCATCCACATTGCTTATGTGGCAGAAGGCTATACAGAGGCCGAAATGGATGTGTTTTTGAAGGATGCTAAGGAGGCTACCGAAGCATTGTTTGCGCACGAACCTTTTAAATCTACGCGCGAAAGATTTAATATTGTAGCCGTGAAGTCGCCCTCAAAAGAAAGCGGAACAAGTGAGCCTTCTAAAGGGATTTGGAAAAATACAGCCTTGCACTCGCATTTCGACACGTTTTATAGCGATAGATACCTTACTACTTTGAATTTATTCGACCTACACGATTGGCTTGCTGGTACGCCTTACGAACATATTATTGTGCTGGTTAACACAGAGAAATATGGCGGTGGTGGCATTCTTAATTCGTATAACCTTTCGATGACACATCACGAGAAGTTTAAACCCGTTGTAGTTCATGAGTTCGGACATAGCTTTGCCGGACTTGGAGACGAGTATGCTTACGAAGCTGAAAGCATTTCGATGTATCCTCGCGATATTGAACCTTGGGAAGATAACCTTACTACTCTTGTTAACTTTAAGGGTAAATGGGAGAACTTGATAAAGAAAAATACGCCCATCCCCACCCCTGCAACCGAGAAAAACAAGAAAACTGTTGGCGTTTACGAAGGCGGAGGCTATAGTTTGAAGGGTGTTTATCGTGGTTTTCAGGATTGCAGAATGCGCACAAACGAATTTCCTGAGTTCTGCCCTGTATGTACGCAAGCCTTAACAAGGTTTATTGACTTCTATACAAAGTAGTTTTTGTGGCCTATATTCTCTTACTGAAAGTATTATAAAAGCGATAAAGGCATAGCAAACTATTGCTGTCCGGTAAAACTTTTTGGGGGATATCTGTGTTAGTTAAAATAGATTTAACCCTATTATTTCTTAGAATTATCGGTTATTATAGGTCTTTTCTTATCAAAATAAGTGCATTCTATAATACTTTCAGTTTGAAATAGGAAACCAAGCCCCAGGATGGGTAAAACGGCTGCAATACCGATGGATAAAGAGATACAGAACTTTCTGTTTATTTTTACCGGACAGCAATAATACCAAACCTAAGTTTTTGGGCATTATACCAACGCACTCGTTTAGAACAATAGGCGTGTTGGCATCAAATAAACAAGAAAGCCCCATTGCTTAACCATCGAAATTGGTTGTGCAGTGGGGCTTTTTTAGGGCCAAAAGTAAGTTATTCAATTGAAAAATACAAGTCACGCTACATTTAATAACGCTTGTTGGTTATATTTTTGTACCTTTAGGCTTGGTATTGTGACCTATTATTTTTTTTCTTCAGGCACAACATACCATTCGCCAGTCTCTTTAACTAGCTTTCGAGCAAACGATTCAGTGAATCCAGGGCGCTTTGGCCTTGCTCCAATACCTTCTTTGTTGAGAAGAAATTGACGACCTTTGGTTGGTTTAACGGCCATATCGTTGTATTTAACAATGAGGAAGGTGGCCAGTTCTTTCCATGTTTTCAACATAGCTTGTGCTTGCTCGTTGCTATAGTCGTTCAAATATTGAATAGCTTTTGATGCATCTGTGTTGTAAAGTTCAGCAGCTCGCTTTTCCACTTGTGCCTGTTGAGCTAGGTAACAGTTCTCAAGACTATCGCGAACTTCCTTCAGTGTAGGGAAAAGTTGGTTGTAACGAGGATATACCATGTTGCTTACCCAGTTGCAAACCCAGAATGCGTTCTTGTCAGAGAAGGTCACAGCATCAGCGCCTGGAGTATTATAGCATTCGGGTTGCACGGTGTTGCCACAATAGATAGGTGTATAAGGCACCATGTTGCCGTCGTCGTTGCCGAACCAAAGAACGCCTCCAATCTGCCTTGGTAGCCAAGAACGAAGTTGAGCTACGTAGCTAAAAGCTGTCTGTTGAGTAGAAACTGGTCGCTCGTTGAAGTATTTTTTGCCATCCACTGTATAATAAAGTGGTGTTGGACGATAAGGCATTTGCCATATACCTGCACCTACATTGGTGCTGTCTATTGCTAAAGGCGTTCCCTCATAGTGGTCGCGCATAGCTGCAGCAACGTCTTCGAAGCCCACTTTCTTATTGGGAATAATCCACAAAGGCATATCTTCGGCGTTGGCATCTCTTCCTAATACCCAAGGTAAATAGCGGTCGAAATTGTCGGCAAAGCGATTAAAGAAGCTGTAAACGCGAGCATCGCAAAACCTTCTTCCACCAAAAGTGGGAGCGCCATAAACATCGCGCCATGAGAAATCTTTGTCTTTACCCGTGTACCAACCTTTTGAACGCGCAAAATTGATCACGTCTTTAGAATACATTACGTCGCCTTTGGGATAATGCATAAACTTTGTTATGCGACTTTGGTTGGCGTGAGCGCAAATGGCATTGTCGGGAATGCGCACGGCAACCCATACTGCTCCCTTGCTACCAGCGCCTTTTCCCATCATTTCCATTATCCAAGCTTCATTGGGATCGCAGATAGTAAAAGTCTCACCACCCGAATAATAACCGTAGGTGTTCACCAGTGTTGTCATTACATTGATGGCTTCGCGGGCTGTTTTGCTTCGTTGTAGGGCAATGTATATCAGTGAACCATAGTCTATAATACCCGTAGAATCGGTCATCTCTTCACGTCCACCATAAGTGGTTTCGCCAATGCAGACTTGGTATTCGTTGATGTTTCCGATAACGTTATACGTCTCGGGAGCCTCTGGAATCTCGCCCAAATACTTGTGACTGTCCCAATCAATCACCTTTCTCATTTCGCCTTTGGCGTGCTTTCCTGCGGGGAAATGGCACAAACCGATGAAAAGACCATAGTCGTCTGCATTGTATGAGCAGAAGACCGACCCATCTTTGCTTGCTTTTTTACCAACAATGAAGTTGGTACAAGCATAGCTACCCAAGCCCATTATGGACAGGGTGGCAATTAGAAATAGCTTCTTCATAATTGTATAATTAGTTTGATTAATAAAGAATAGTTGTCTCATAACGTCTTTTGTTGCCTTGGTTGTCGGTGGCGAAGAATGTAAGCTTCCGTTGCTTGCCTGTTCGCTTTAGTGGCGTTTCTACCAATTTGCAGGCTACCCACGGACTTAGTGGAACTTCTTCGAATAATATAAACTGGCCATCGACATATCCTTCGTAGTTGTTAATGCCACTTTTGCTATCGGCAAGTCCTAACTTAATTATCTTTGAGGCGATCCAATTGCTTTGCCCCACTGGCGAAATAACCGGCGCTTCGTCGTCGTATTCTATGGTGTATTGCAATTGTAGGTCGCGCATACTAGCTGTAATCCAGCCTTTTTCGTACTTTCCACCAATGTAACGGGAGGTATATCCCCGTCCATTAATGTACAGTTTAGACGGGTCTTTCACCTGCTTGTTGAGTTTTATACTTATTCGAGCCGGTTGAAAAAGACGTTCTGCGGAATTTGTGAACGAGTAGGAACCAGACAAAGCGTTTTCTTTTGAATTTAACTTTGGTGTTAGTGTAAGCACATTGGCTACCGAATGGGGCTTAATAAGCAACTGAACGCCATCAGTTTGTAGCCCATAAGGTCTGTTCCAATAAACACTAAGCAGCGTGTTTAGTGGTTTAGGCGCAACCAATTCGCGTCTTTTTCCCGTTACTATAAAGGTATATCGGCTAGTATTACCCTTAAAGTCAGTTAGCACATATTCTAAATGATAATCTTTCTCTTGATTAAAATTCACAATTCCCTTGTTGGTATCAGCGGTTAACATCTGCAAACCCATGCCAGGGTATAAGAACGAGTGCATGTACCACACGTTATATTTGAGAAAATGTTCGTGGTCTCCCCATGCGTTTACTTGAATAGTTTTCTCGTAAGGAATGCGATTGACGTTACTTTTGAATACAGTTTTGCCGTCAACAAGCAGTTCTGTCTGCTTTACTCCATAACGATTGTAGGTTATTTCCATGTAATCGTTGGCCCAAATTCCAAATCCCACCTTTCCCCAAGCTGTGAATTTATTGGTTAAATTGTGTGAGGTGAACGAATGTGATGATTTTCCGGTATCGTTATTAAACGCCCCTTCGCCTCTTACTGGGTAAGCCATAAAACCATGGGCCATAGGTGGCAGACCGTCTTCTACATGCTGTCCTATAAACGCTAGTGGGTCAAGCATATCTCCAGTGCGTGTCTCGTGAAGTTCCAAATGTAAGTGTGGGGCTTCAGATGCACCCGAATTTCCACTGATGGCAATGAGTTGACCCTTTGCAACTGGTAGGTCGGTGGGCTTAAACCAGATGTCACCCGTAGACTTTCTTTTATTATACTGCCACTTTCTTACCATTGCTTTGATTGCGGGGGTAAACGTTTTGAGGTGACAATAAACGCTCGTATATCCTTCTGGATGATGTATGTACACGGCATTTCCAAAACCATCATGTCCCACAGAAACATGCGATACATAGCCATCGCCAATAGAGAAGATGGCTTTACCTTCCACTCCTCCTGTCTTTACGTCCACTCCACCATGAAAATGGTTGGGACGTGGCTCGCCAAAGTTACCCGCCAAGGAGATGGGGTAATTAACGGGCGACCCAAAAAGCACGTGGGATGCCAATATTAATGATGATATAATGTTCGTCATGCCATATATGTTACTTGAAAATTAGAGGTAGAAAGATGCTATTTATGATTGCCTTGAATTATATATCTAGCGATTTATACTTAAGATATATTGAGCTGTAATTGGCACTCACTCTAGCAATACACCGTTATGAAATGCTTGTAGCACCCCGCTTTCATTTTGTTTAATAGCAATTTCTCCACCTAGCCAAATAGTATTTGCCTCTTCGCCACATAGTGGCAGGTAGCTAATCACGGTAGATTGTACCACCGTAACCACTCCATTCTTGATAGTGTGGTCGTTGTAAACTATCTTGTTTCCGGCGTAGCGCTTCTGTCTTTCCATTGCATTTGTTCGTCTAAAGTTGCAGCCGAGTCGGGTTTGATGGGCTCTTGCATATCAGATGCTATCACAGGAGCATTTGTGCGCATCTTGATAAGCCTAATGTTATAGATAGGCAACAGCCTTAAGGTGGTTTGTGTGCCACCAAATGCCTTCTCATTGTTAAGGAGGAAGTAACCGTTCAGGCGTTTAATGCCGAGATTTTCTGTATCATTCAGCTGTAAAGTGTAGTGCGAGGGCGAAGAAACATGTATGGTTTGCGCCACAATGCTATCATTTGAAAGTGTCATAGCCAATACAGCTACAGCATCGCGAGCACCATCTTGGAAAATGAATTGGGTATCAAACTCCAGCAAATAACGGTCTCCTTTATGGAAACTAGTATCGGCTTGCACCACAAACGAGCAAATATTGAAGGGCACCTGACTGGTGAGAACCACAGACGCATTGCCTTTCCATACGTTAGTGGTGTCGCCAGTAGATGATAAACGCTCGTAATTAGCAGCTGCACCGCCAAGGGCTAATTCTTCTTGTTCTAATCTTTTTGACAAGTGTTGGTATATTTGGCGAAGCATGTTGGAGTTTTGCATGTAGTACACCATAGAAGAATCGAACTGCGCTTGGTCCACACCATGTTTCTTTAATGCTGCCAACCGGTAGGCATATTCTGTCTTTCCGTCGTTCATGTTGTTACGAGCCATAGCTCCAGCAATATGATAGTCGTATAGAATGTCTTCCATCTCTCCTGGCTGGATATACTCACTAGGAACGCCTGGCTTACAACTTATTGCAGTAAGCAAGCACAAAACGGATATCAATATACCTACAAATCTTTTCACGGTAATCTCCTTTACGCTTTGTCTGAATCTTTTTTCTTTAGTGAAAAACTAAAATTGATGGTCTCCCACTCCTTTCTGCAGAACAAGAAAAGGCAAACAACACCTACGCTGATACTTGCGTCGGCAAAGTTGAAGACAGGACTAAAGAACACGAATTGTTCACCTCCTTTGAATGGAAACCACTCGGGATAGGTGGTAACGATAAGCGGAAAGTAGAACATGTCTACCACCTTGCCAGTTAGGAAGTCGGCATAACCTGTACCAAATGGCACAAACGATGACACGGTAAAAGGCGTGGAGGCATTGAAAATTAGTCCGTAAAACATCGAATCTATCATATTGCCGATTGCTCCAGCCAATATCATGGATAGAAAAACGATGTATCGCGTGCGCATACTCTGCTTTACAACCTTCCATATATATCGTGTAATAAAAGCAATAGCCACTAGACGCAGAATGCTTAGAACCAATTTGTTGATAAATGTCATGCCGTAGGCCATGCCATTATTCTCAACGAAGTCTATGTAAAACCAGTTGGTTACGTGTATGGCTTCGCCTAGTGCCATGCTTGTTTTCACTTCAATCTTAATGATTTGGTCGATGATGAGGATTACAGCCACCAACAATATGGCCAAGTGGCCATCAGTAAATATCTCTTTTCCTTTTGCCATGAATGCTTGTTCTGTTATGCAGCCCGAAGCCTTGTCTCGCAAACATTGTTGCAAAGACAAGGCATCTTGCGTTGTAGGGCTTGTTACTTTAACGTTTACGTGCGTTCTTCGATTCTACACTCAGCGTGGCATGTGGAACGGCCATAAGTCGTTGCTTAGGTATAAGTTCGCCAGTGATACGGTCTATGCCATAAGTTTTGTTGGCAATTCTTATAAGTGCGGCTTCAAGTCCTGTAATAAACTTTTGCTGGCGATTGGCCAGTTGTATCAGTTCTTCTTTGCTTTGTGTGGCACTACCCTCCTCCAATACTTTGTAGGTTGGTGAAGTATCGTCAACGTCATTTCCGTCTGCATTCATCAGGGTACGCATCATCGCTTCGTAATCTCGACGCGCCAGTTTTAGCTTTTCATTGATAATCACGCGGAATTCTTCTAGTTCCTCGTCATTGTAACGTGTTTTGGTAGCCATAAGTTAGATAGGGTATTAATGATTTATTTTTTCTATTTTAATGTTCAAACTAAACTCTTCGAAGGCTATTTCTTTGCCGTCGTTGGCTGCAACTGTTATTTCATCGGCTAATACTTGGCTTTTAATATAACTGCCAAAAGCGTCAACTGCAGCATCGGTTTGCTCATTGGGGGCCAAAGTTACCTTAATGCGGTCTGTAATTTCCAATCCGCTTTCCTTGCGAAGGTTTTGAATGCGGTTGATTATCTCACGTGCCATACCCTCCTTTACCAACTCTTCGGTTAGTTCCACTTCAAGAGCCACGGTTAGGTTACCTTCATTCGATACCAACCATCCAGGTATGTCTTCGCTAATAATCTCTACATCTGCAGCTTCTACCACAACTTCATTGCCCTCAACAGACAAATTAATGTTGCCAACGCGCTCTAAGTTGGCTATTGCATCTTGGTCTAGTGCTTCCATTTGGGCTGCAATACCTTTCATAAGTTTGCCAAACTTCTTACCCATGGTGCGGAAGTTACACTTTACCTTCTTAACCAGTACGCCTTTACCTTCCTCAACAAAGTTCAGTTCTTTCACATTTACTTCACTCATAATGAGGTCTTTAACAGCTTCGATATGTGCTTTTTGACGTTGGTCTACAGCAGGTATCATAATTTGCAACAGTGGTTGGCGAACCTTAATGTTTACTTTACGACGCAATGCCAGTACCATCGAGGTGATTTTTTGTGCCATTTCCATGCGTTCTTCCAATTCGCGATCGATAAATTTATCGTCTGCAACGGGGAAGTTTGCCAAGTGCACCGACTGCAATTGCTCACGCTGTGTGGCTTTTGTTAAGTCGAGATATAGTTGATCGGCATAGAAAGGTGCAAATGGAGCCAATAATTTGGCCACAGTTTCAAGGCAGGTGTAAAGTGTTTGATAAGCGCTGAGTTTGTCTTGGCTCATCTCTTTACCCCAGAAACGTTTGCGATTAAGACGAACATACCAGTTGCTTAGGTCGTCGTTAACAAATGCATCTATAAGACGACCTGCTCTTGTGGGGTCGTAATCGTCCATTTCGTACTCCACGCCCTTGATAAGCGAGTGCAATTCTGATAAAATCCAGCGGTCAATCTCGGGTCTTTCATTCAGTGGAACATCTGCTTCACTGTAGTCGAATCCATCAACGTTAGCATAGAGGGCGAAGAACGAGTAGGTGTTATACAATGTTCCAAATAGTTTTCTACGAATTTCGTCAACGCTTTCGGCATCGAATTTTAAGTTATCCCATGGCTCCGAGTTGGTAAGCATGTACATACGCACAGGGTCTGCACCATATTTCTCCATCATTTCGAATGGGTTAACCACGTTGCCCACGTGCTTACTCATCTTGTTTCCTTTAGCATCGAGTACCAAACCCGTAGAGATAACGTTCTTAAATGCCACACTATCGAACACCATTGTAGCAATGGCGTGCAGGGTAAAGAACCAACCGCGTGTTTGGTCAACACCTTCATTGATGAAGTCGGCGGGGAATGCAATGCGTTTGTCTATCAAGTCGGCATTCTCAAAGGGATAGTGTACTTGTGCATAGGGCATTGCTCCCGAGTCGAACCACACGTCAATTAGGTCTATTTCGCGCTTCATGGGTTTGCCTGTTTCGCTAACCAGCACAATATCGTCTACATAGGGGCGGTGTAAGTCGATGCGTTCGTAGTTGGCTTGCGCATAATCGCCTGGTACAAAACCATGTTCTTTAAGCGGATTTGAAACCATGTGACCTGCTGCCACACTCTTTTCAATCTCAGCGTAAAGTTCTTCAAGCGAGCCAATACATATTTCATGACCTTCTTCGTCGCGCCAAATGGGCAATGGTGTGCCCCAGAAACGCGAACGCGAAAGGTTCCAGTCGTTAAGGTTTTCTAGCCAATTGCCAAATCTTCCTGTACCCGTTGATTCGGGTTTCCAGTTGATGGTTTTGTTCAACTCGAACATTCTTTGTTTCTTAGCTGCTGAACGGATAAACCAACTATCGAGAGGATAATAAAGCACGGGCTTGTCTGTGCGCCAGCAATGTGGATAACTGTGCACATGTTTTTCTATCTTAAAGGCTTTGTTTTGTGCCTTTAAGTCCATGCAGATAGACACATCGAGGGTTTCGTCGTTCTCGGTAAGTGCGTCGTCGTATTCATTTTTAACGTATCTGCCAGCGTATTTACTCCATTCGGGTACATTAACAAACTTGCTAACAAATTCGGCATCAAGGTCTTCCACCTTGAAATATTTACCTTCAAGGTCAACAACAGGACGTTCACCTCCTTTATTATCAATAAGAACAATTGCCGGAACACCTGCCTTGCGAGCAACAAGTGCGTCGTCGGCACCAAAGTTAGGGGCAATGTGTACGATACCAGTACCGTCTTCTGTGGTTACATAGTCGCCAGGAATTACGCGGAATGCGCCATCTTCCATGGGCGAAATAAATGGCAACAACTGATGATAAGCAATATCTACGAGGTCGTTACCAGTGTAAGTGCCTATCACTTTCCAAGGAATAAGCTTATCTCCTTTTTTATAGGATGCTAGGTCAACGTCTTTCCCTGCTTCATTAAAGTAGGCGTTAAGGCGTGCTTCTGCTAGAATAACGGTGATAGGTTCTCCGGTATAAGGGTTGAAGCTTTGCACCGCTGCATAGTTTATCTTCGGACCTACGCAAAGCGCCGAATTGGCCGCCAACGTCCAAGGGGTGGTTGTCCATGCCATGAAATAAGCTTTCCCCCACCCTACCCATTCGGGTTTGGGGTTCTTTATTTCGAACTGTGCGGTAACCGTAGTATCCTTAACGTCGCGATAGCAACCAGGCAAGTTTAGTTCGTGCGAACTAAGACCTGTACCAGCTGCAGGCGAATAAGGCTGAATGGTATAGCCCTTATAGAGCATATCTTTGGTGTAGAGTTGCTTTAATAGCCACCAAAGTGTTTCGATATATTTGTTGTCGTAGGTGATATAGGGATGGTCAAGGTCAACAAAATATCCCATTTCTTCGGTAAGCTCGCGCCACTCGGCCGTAAATTTCATCACATTCTCGCGACACTTTTTGTTGTAATCGGCAACAGAGATATATTTAGCCGACTCTTTGTTGTCGATGTCAGCCTTAGTTATGCCCAATTCTTTTTCCACTCCAAGCTCCACAGGCAAGCCATGGGTGTCCCATCCGGCCTTCCTTTTCACTTGGAAACCTTTCATTGTTTTGTATCTGTTGAAAGTATCTTTGATGCTTCTAGCCAGTACGTGGTGAATGCCAGGATGTCCGTTGGCTGATGGTGGTCCTTCATAGAACACAAATTGTGGGCATCCTTCCTTCTCGTTGATTGTCTTATGGAAAATGTCATTCTTCTCCCACTCGGCCAACATGTTTTTGTTGGTCTGAGTAAGATTAAGTCCTTTGTACTCGGCAAATTTATTAGCCATATTCTATACCTTATTTAATTCGTCGTTGTTTATATAAAGCGCAAAGGTAAGAAAAAAAGTTTTCATAGCCAAGTATAGGTGTGAAAAAGGATATTTCGCTAACAATAGACAACATTTAATACCCTATTACCTTATTAACCTATAAGTAGTTATATTTTTTTACAAATATGCGCTATTCTACACTTATTTTTAGCCAGAAAAAAGTTGAAAAGTAGGTAAAAAGTTCCTTATTCTCACTTTATCCGTCTTTTATTTTGTCTATTTTCGAGAACAAATCCTGCATTTTGCACCATTTTGCCTTTCTAGTTTGGTTGTAAACTCTAAATTTCATAAGCCCAATTTGACCCTTTTTGCTATGAAATGTATACTTGTTTTCGACCTTTTTGACCTTTTTTGCTTGCTTTTCGATGATTAAAGAAGGTTCTAGCAATACCATAGCAGTGTATATTTATGCTTGTTGCCTCGCATTTAGCACCATTTCGTCTTGCATTTAGCACCAAAATACACTGCGTTTAGCAACAAAACACCTTGCGTTTAGCAGCAAAATGCAATGCGTTTAGCACCAAAACACAATACGTTTAGCAGCAAAACGCCCATCTTTTAGCTGCAAATAGCCAAATAACTGACACTAATTGAGGTTTTATGCAAAGCGAATGTATTTTTCTGCATTTACTCTTATCACCCTTTTTGCCTTAAAACAAACCTTCGCGAGAATCGATTATTTGCAACAAGGTTTAAGGTTGGTGAAGAGAAGTAGCTCTTTTTATGTTAAATTTTATGCTGAAAAATTTACAAAATCTTTTATTTAGATTGCGCGCGCATAATCAATGGCTTGGAAAACTCACACACATACTACCGCCATCGCAAGCGGTTGCAGGGCATACTGCTCATGGCCAATGGCGACAGCTCTATGCAAATACAAAAAAGTATGACTTCATAGACAATATTTTGAACATTTCTTGCGTTATTAAACCAAAAGCTCCAAGACACTGATGAAACCGAAAGGCTTGGAAGGATGGTCTGTGTGGCTGGTCCCCACCCTCTACCTCGCATCCATACTCAGCGATACGCGCCAGCGTTTCACCAAGCACTACTTCATCGGCGACAGGCGCGTGGCCTCCAAAATGGGTGCAGGCATATTCCAGAACGCCTACGGCCACAGCGCGAACGTCGTCACGGCCGAGCAGAAAGACTACCAGATGCGTATGATGCAGATAGAAATACAACGCGAGGACTACTACCACAAGTTGGGCACGCCACCGGGTGTTCCTACGATGAAGTGTGCAACGGCCGATCCCGACAACACCGGTTATGGCTACAACTCCATCATCGGAGAGCTGGGCGACCACTCTGTGCCCGAAGGTTGGGTGCAACGACGGAAGTTCAATGACAAGGGAGATGTCCCTGGCCCACCCATTCAATGGCAGAAACCCGAAGACCCTGACAATGCGCAACCGGGGTATGGTTATGTCCCCACAGACACGACCAACATCGAGGATATCTTCTTCTATCATAGCGACCACCTCGGCAGCACCTCTTACATCACCGACGCCAAGGCCAACATCACCCAGTTCGACGCCTACCTGCCCTACGGCGAACTGCTCGTGGACGAACACAGCAGCAGTGAGGAGATGCCGTATAAATTCAACGGCAAGGAGTTTGACCAAGAAACGGGGCTGTACTATTATGGGGCGAGGTATATAAACCCTGTTACGAGTCTGTGGTATGGGGTGGATCCGTTGGCAAAGAAGTATCCGAGCGTTGGTGGGTATGTGTATTGCATGGAACGTCCTACAAAGTTAATCGATACGGATGGCCGTAAGGTCATAATCTCAGGAAGTAGAAATCAACGAATAATTGTGTTGAACCAGCTTCAGAAATTGACAAATTATAAGCTAGGAGTGAAGCAAAATGGAGAAGTCGTAATTTTAGCAACACGTGGCAAGAATAAATCAAAAAAACTTACAGTTGGCACTAGTCTTATTGAATCTGTGATAAAACATAAGCGAACGATGAAAATACAAATAACTGATCCTGGTGAAAAGTCTAGGGAGCACGATATTTATTGGAAGGATGCATTTAATGGGAAGGGGACTGACGTAGTTGTTAATTTTGATGTTACATATACTCCCAAACTTCTAACAGAGAATGGTAAGACTGGCAAAAGTTCAGAGGAGGTGACGCCTTTATTTATTGTTTTAGGGCATGAAATTATACATGGAGAACGTTCCATGGATGGTATTTCCGTGGATCCTGATACAAAATCTTCATATAAATACAGAAACCCTTATGGACAACTTATAATTAGGGTAATTCAGTTAATTCCCTCTTAGGAATCTCTGGAGACTGTCAAATACCAGATTCTTTTCTTGAAAAGCGTCTTTGGAAGAGTACTTGATGTGCTTTTCGCGCAAAAACTCCCAAATGTCGAGCCGTATGGGCACACCTGTCCCTTCCATACCTGCCTATGGA